>PLSG01000166.1 GCA_003164155.1 Parachlamydiaceae bacterium
ACAAGATATAATGGCAAGATACGGCATTGATGAAGGGCATGCGAATGTTGCTCCTGACTATAATTTATCGAGCAAGCAAAAAGCTAAGTTCGTAGCGACGGCAAGAGATGGAATTAACGCTGCGCTGGCCCTCGCAGTAGCTGAGGATGGGTATGGATGTGGCACTGGAAAGTGCCGATGGTTTAATTAAGAGGGGGATACATCTGGTATGGTCCAAATGTCATGCCTCCTCCGAGATATCCTGTGATATTTACCAGCAGGAACAAGAGAAACAGACTTGTATAGTAAAGCTTACTTCTTCCTAAGCGTTCTCTGAGTAAGGCTACCAGAATAGCAAAAACAGCCGTGGCTATTCCACACCACATATGCCACAACATGAATTCAGCAAGTAAGCCATTATAAGAGGCTGTATAGCTATAAGTCAGGCCTAAGATAGCTGTTGGAACTGAAAAAACAGCCGCGGCAATTAGCATAAATCGAGAAGTATCATCAAAGATAGGTCTTTGGAGCCAAGTAAATAGCAGCTCAGAAATAGCTGTCATGGTGATTAGCGCGATAGGGAAGTGTAGAAAAATAAAGTGAAAGCTTCCGATCCACTGCATCCAAGTTAGCGGTCTACTCTCAACATGCTCAACAGTCGTGATATCAGAAGAGATGGTGGCACTTTCTTGTTTAGCTGCAATCTCTTCTCTATGTTTATGTCCTTCATGGCCATAAAGAAACGTAAAACACAGTAAACACAGTATGCACAAAACCAGTTGTCTTTTCATTTAATGTTCCTTAGGTTGCGGAGTCGGATTCATATCAGGCATATTGGGCATAACCATACCATGAGGCATATCTTGCATATTTTGCATGTTTCCCCCATGCATATCTCCGCCCATGCTATCCTCGGGTTTACTCTGCATCCAATTGGTATCCGCTGGGTTATGCTCTTCTTTTTGTTTTTCTTCTTGACTAAACCAGCTGACCGTATTCCTGTTAGGAGATGAGTTGTGCTTTGGCATCCCATCCATGCTATGAGCTTGATGTTTCATGGGGAGCATATTTTCCATATTGACCACCTCTGCAACGGTTCCGGGCGGGTTTTGGTACCAACCTGGATCGGCATAGCTTGTTAAATCATCTCGAACTTTAAAGACCGTAAACATGCCACCTAATTCAATCACACCAAATGGGCCAGGATTGCCTATAGGTGAAAGATTAGGCGGAAACTTCATTTCAAAACCCATGTCCATCATTTTATTTGAACCATACATTTCAAACATATCACTCATTCCANNGATGTTCATAAGACCCATAAAATTGGGATAAAACTGTTTGATGCGCTCCTCAATCCCTTGTTTGTCAATCCCTGTCAAATTCGGCATATCATGTTGCATTTGATTCATTGTATGATGGGATTTATGACAGTGAAAGGCCCAATCTCCTGGATTATCAGCTATCAACTCGATATCTCGTGATTCACCAGGAGCTACGTTAATCGTTACCTCACTATATTGTGCCGCAGGAGGAAGTCTTTTAGCGCCTCTTCTCGTGACTAAAAATTCATGCCCATGGAGATGAATAGGATGGCTGTTCATCATGACATTAGCCAAACGAATGCGTACGCGTTCTCCTGTTTTCACCACCAAAGACTCAATCTTTGGATATAGGACACTATTGAAAGTAAATACATTAAANNGGATGCGCCATTCATGTAAAAAAATGGCAAAATCGCGATCAACGGGAGGATTATCTCCGTCCTTGGGATGAATGATAAAAAAGCCTTCCATGCCAAGCGCGATCTGAAACATTTCATCAGCATGTGGGTGATACATGAAGGTCCCATTCTGCTTGAGGGTAAATTCATATTTAAATGTCTCATCAGGCTGAATAGATTTTTGATTCAGACCGGCAACGCCATCCATCCCATTAGGTAAAATAATTCCATGCCAGTGCACAGAAGTAGGTTCGTTTAGTTTATTAGTTACAAAAATTCTAACGCGATCTCCTTCTACAACTTCAATTGTTGGGCCTGGACTCGATCCGTTATATCCCCAACAATTCACCCAAAAGCCTGGGGCGAATTCCCTGNNTTCACATCGCCATCCATTTTCCAAGGAAGCGATCCTACATTAGGTGTAATGACAGATGGATACCTTAAGATGCCCTTGGAGGTGTCTTCATTTTTAGCTCCCTCTCGGGTTGTTTGAACACTTTGCTTATTTCCATCTATTTGATTATTTTGATTCTGCATCATTTGGGTATGTTTTGGCATAGGCATATCCATCTGAGCATTCATGGGCACATTTTGATGCTGCCTCTTAGAAAACTCCACAGCCTGCATCGGTTCCATGCTAGGCTTACTCGATTGATCGATCTTAGAGTTAGGAGAACTCATAGCATGGTTCATCTGGTGGTCCTGGCTCATCTGGCCATAGAGGTTGCCATGGAGGGCGCAAGTCGTAAGCAGCCCTAAAAATGTAAAATATGCTTTCATTCTGTGGCTCCCTTGATGCCTTCGTCTTGTGATAATAAGCGAAATAAATATCCTCCCAATGCCTTGTCGAGATGCGCTCTTGCTACCCAATAATCTTTAAGGATTTCAAAATAATTCCGCTTAACCTCTAATTCTTGGCGTTTATTCTCTATAAGGCGATCGACACCCAGTCCCATGACATTATATAGCTCTTCAGAGGCACGGCTGATTTCATTTTGTAGGGGAATGATTCTAATTCGATAGTCATTGATCATTCCTAAGTCACTCATAAGTAGCTTGTGAGCCTCTCTTACTTCGGAAAGAATATGTATTTCTAATTCTTCATAACGGTTTTGAGCTTGCCTAAGTTGAGCAAAAATGCGCATCCGCGCTGCTTGTCCAAAATTGAAAATCGGAATTTCTCCCGATAATCCAAATCCTATAAAATTCAATCCATCTGGATCGCGTTCGCCTGCTAGACCAGCTTTAAGATTTGAATAGGTCCACCAATCTTTGAGACCCAACATGCGACGTAAACGAATGACTTCAAAGCGTGCTTCTTGTAAATCCATTCTTTCACTTAAGGCAATGGATTCTAATGCACAAAGATCGAAGCCTTGATAGTCAAATTCTTGAGGAATTTCAGGTAAAATTAGACAAATTTCTTCGCTAAGGCCAAGGAGCCTATTTAATTTCTCTCGCAGGCGAATGATGGTTGTCTGTTCCTTAGCAATTTCTAAATTAGCTTCTAGAAATCTTGCTTGGGCTAGTTGAAAATCAAGTCGATTCACATTACCGACTATGTGTTGCCCAGAGACGATCAAAGCGGTGAACAAGATGAAGACTATCCTTGTCATTTAAGTCCTTAAATTTCAATTAGTTAAATTCTGCATTAAAATTTAGGAATAATCCATGATGTGGATTGTTTTATTCAAGGGTGTAGACCAATGATATTCCGTGTTAAAAAATTTACTTTAAAGGAAAGCCTGCTGGGAGTAAAGGGTCATCTTAACTTAGGCAAACAATAGAAGGTGGGTACACAGAGGGGGAAATTGAGCTCCGCCCAGAGGAGAGTAGCGGCAGGGGGGCTCGGATATAATTGAAAATGTGCCATCTATGTACTTAGTCGAAGCGCATTGTGGCCATACGCGTTAAATCTTTTTAATGCAAAACAATGGATGTATTTATTTTTATAATGTTGACAAAGCGTTTAATACTAAGTTATACTTAATTTGTGAGGCGAGCAGAATACAGCCGATATTTAGCTTTTGCTGCATGCTTTATTTTGTTTAGCCGCTCAAAATAGTTTCCTAAATAGTTTGTAAGGTTTGTTATGGGCGAGAAAACAGAAAAAGCGACGCCTAAGAAATTGCGCGATGCCAAGAAAAAAGGGCAAGTCGCTAAAGCGCAGGATCTGCCTTCGGCCTTTACCTTTATCGCTTCGATTGCGATCGTCCTCGGCATGTCAGACATGCTCTATCATCAATTGGCCGGTTTCATCGTGGCTACTTTTAAATTGGTGCCTCAAGCGGATCTGGGAAAAATCATAGCGCAGCTCTATTTTCAGTCCATCACAGTCATCTTTATGTGCAGCATACCCATCTTGGCTTTTGTGAGCTTTGTCGGATTTGTAGTGACCTTTGGGACCGTGGGCCCGGTCTTTGCGCCCGAGGTTTTTAAATTCGACATTAAGAAGTTCGATCCGATCTCCAATTTGAAGGGCAAGTTCAAGATGAAGACGCTGGTGGAACTGCTCAAGTCGATGGCTAAAATCTTCGTGGCATCCTATATCATATACTTGGTAATGTATAAGAGTATCCCGGTGCTGATCCAAACCATATCGCTGCCTATCTCCGGTTCGCTGTTGATCTTTTATCACTTTTTGATGGAAGTAGTCACCAAAGTAGGTTTGTTCTTCGTGGTGATTGCCATCGCCGACTTCGTCTATCAGAAGAAGAATTTTGCTAAAGAAATGAAGATGGAGAAGTTTGAGACCAAGCAGGAGTACAAAAATACCGAAGGCGATCCGCATATCAAGGGAAAACGAAAGCAGATCGCCCAAGAAATTGCCTATTCAGAAGGGCCAGGCGGAGGTGTCAGCCGCTCTCAAGCGGTGATCACTAACCCGACGCACTTGGCCATAGCTGTAGCGTATAAGAAGGATGTGGACGCCGCTCCATATATTGTCACCATGGGATCGGGGGAGCTGGCAGAGAGGATTGTGAAGTTTGCCCACGAGTTCAATATACCCGTGATCCGCAATATTTCCTTAGCCCACAATTTGTGGGAAAATGGGGAGATCTTTGAATTTATACCAGAAGACGCCTACGAGCCCATCGCCACGGTTTTGCGCTATTGCGAAAAGATGCAGATGAAGCTGGAAACGGGCGTAGATGTCGACGAAGAGTAGCTTTGGCCGGCCTATAATAAAACGGAGAAAATGACAATGAAAGCTTTTGTGAAACTGCTGGGCGGTATTACTGCGAGATTGGGGGGTGAGCGCTCTTTAGAAAATATATCGAAGAGCAGCGACTTGGTTTTAGCGGGCATCATCATCGCCATCTTGGCCATGATGATTGTCCCCATGTCGCCGCATGTCATCGACTACTTGATCGCCGTGAACTTAACCGCTTCCATTTCCCTGCTGATGGTGGCCATTTACATACCAAGCGCCGTGCATTTGTCTATTTTCCCTTCGCTATTGCTGATCACTACACTCTATCGGCTAGGTGTGAGTATCGCAGCTACCCGTCAGATCCTGCTGCATGCCAATGCGGGGGATATCATCTTCGCCTTCGGCAATTACGTCGTAGGGGGGAACTTCGTGGTGGGCGGCGTGATCTTCTTGATCATCACCCTCGTACAATTTATCGTCATCGTCAAAGGTTCGGAGCGCGTGGCCGAAGTTGCCGCGCGTTTTACCTTGGATGCTATGCCCGGTAAGCAGATGAGTATCGATGCGGACATGCGGGCGGGGATTTTGGATTCCAATCAAGCCCGCGACCGGCGCAATGCGCTGCAAAAGGAAAGTCAGTTGTATGGAGCCATGGATGGTGCCATGAAGTTCGTCAAAGGGGATGCGATCGCCAGCATTATCATCACCTTGATAAACATCATCGGCGGCTTGATCATCGGGGTGACCATCAACGGCATGGAAGCCTTAGATGCAGCCAAGACTTATACGCTCTTATCCATTGGTGACGGTTTGATCTCGCAGATTCCCGCCCTGCTCATTTCGGTGACTGCGGGTATCGTGACTACACGCGTTTCCAGCGATAAATTGGATACCAATTTGGGCAGTGAAATTTCCGGGCAGCTGTTAAAGCAGCCCAAAGCTTTGATGATTGCCTCGGCGGTGTTGATGGGCATAGGGCTTTTGCCTGGCTTTCCCAAACCACCGTTCATGCTGCTTTCCGCCGCGCTCGGCATTATCGGCTATGCCTTGTGGTCGGCGGAGCTGCAAAAAACGCAGGCTATTAAGAAAAGCGGGGGCATTTTAGAGGGTTCGGGCACTGATTCGCCAGTCAAAGGGCACCGTTCCG
Source organism: Parachlamydiaceae bacterium (assembly GCA_003164155.1). GTDB lineage: Bacteria > Chlamydiota > Chlamydiia > Chlamydiales > Parachlamydiaceae > BOG-1457. The sequence continues at coordinate 6,004 of PLSG01000166.1, forward strand.
TCACAGGCGGCGGTGTGGATAGCTATGCTTTGACTTTGCCGGTGGTGCTAGAGGTGGGTAAAGGCTTGAGCATTGAAGTGCAAAAGGCCAATCGGGGCCTCGGCTTCATCGAGCAGATGATTCCCAAAATGCGTCAGGCCATGTATTCCGACTTAGGGGTGCGTTTTCCGGGAGTGCACGTGCGCACGGATTCGCCTGTGCTGGCCACCGATGAATATGCCATCCACCTTAACGAAGTGCCCATTATTCGCGGTAAAATCCTTGAGATGCATTTGCTGACCAACGAGAGCGAAGAGAATTTGAAAAGGTATAACTTGCCTTATAAATCCTATAAAAACGCCTTGGGTTTGCCTTCTCTGTGGGTGGAAGATAAATATAAAGACTTGCTGGATAAAGCGGGCATCAAATACTGGAACACCTTGGAAGTCATGGTGTTGCATATCTCTTACTTCTTCCGCCATTATGCCAACGAGTTTGTGGGCATTCAAGAGGTGAAGTCTATGCTGGAGTTTATGGAGAAGTCTTATCCCGATTTGATCAAAGAGGTCACGCGCTTGATCCCCCTGCAAAAAATGACCGATATCTTCAAGCGCCTGATCCAAGAGCAAGTTTCCATCCGCGATCTGCGCACCATCTTGGAAGCGCTTTCCGAATGGGCTCAGTCGGAAAAGGACACGGTGTTACTCACCGAGTATGTGCGCTCTTCGCTCAAGCGCTATATCAGCTATAAATATTCGCAGGGGCAGTCGGTGCTCTCCGTCTATATCCTAGATCCTGAAATCGAAGATATGGTGCGCGGGGCCATCAAGCAAACTTCGGCCGGCTCTTATCTGGCGCTCGACCCCGATTCCGTACAGCTGATCTTGCAAGCTGTCAGAACGACCGTGGCTCCACCGCCGCCTGGCGGGCAGCCTCCGGTGGTCTTGACGGCCATCGATGTGCGCCGCTTTATGCGCAAGCTGGTGGAGATGGAGTTTTCCGACATATCGGTGGTCTCTTACCAGGAGATCATTCCAGAAATCCGCATCCAGCCGCTGGGCAGGATTCAGATTTCATAGCTAATAGCTAAGCTAATAGCTAATGGTTAAGCTTTAATTGGGGGGAGGTTATTATGGTAGGTATAGTCTCAAGTCCAAGTTCACAACCTGTGGAAGGGACACAAAGTGCGGCAGTATTTAAAGCTAACCTCACTGCCGCTCAAGCTGAAACCAAACAGGAGTCGATGCAGGAGGCTGACGCGGAGGCTTTCAATCCGGCCGCCAGCGCTAAGGCTCAAAGCAAAGCCGCCGAAAAGCCCAAGGAAACACACCGCACTGATGCCCAAAAAAAAGCCGAATCGGGTTCGCCTACCGCTCCGGTCCAAAAGATCAGTGAAACGGATGAAAGGGCGGCCAAGCAGCAACAGTTTGCCCAAGATTTCGAAAAAAAACATCCCCAGCAGGATGCCGAAAGACTTAAAGGGCTGAAAGATATGGTGCGCAGGTTGCCAGGGTCCACCCCAGCGCAAATAGCCAAAGCCATCCACGATTTTTATGGCCCCAACAGCCCGACTATCAAAGATCCTGTCTTATATAATCAAGTATTGGAGTTTTTAGGCACGAGCGAAGGCGAGGAGCCGACAGCTTTGGAAGCAACTCTCCAAGGCATGCAAGCCGAGCATGAAAAAGGGATCGATCCGGTTATGCTGCGCGACCGCCGGGCAATTGAAGCGGCGGCGGTAGCGGTCGGCGGAAAAAGTGGCGCCAAGGCTAAACAGTTAGACGATTCTTATACTAAGTTTTTAAACAATGATAAAAGTTCTGCTCAATATTTTGATGAGCTGGCCAAATTGCCTCCCGGTCACGCCAAAAAAGAGCTAGTTGCTCTGATGCACGAGATCGGCAGCGATTTGAAGCAAATTGGGCTGGATACGCCAGAAGGCAGGGTCATGATGAAAGATAGAGTGAAGCGCTTGAAGACATTGCGCCACGTCATGAATGTAAAGACACATTTCGGAAGTAAAGCCGAAAAGCATCTAACTTCAGATATGTTTGCGCGCTCTGGTCTGGCAGGGGTTCACCTGCCTGAGGATTTGACGGCTAGCATTTTTGTAG
>PLSG01000276.1 GCA_003164155.1 Parachlamydiaceae bacterium
TATCCTGTAATTTTTCATCCTAACCTTGGCGAATTCTAAACGCCTAAACCGGCACCCACACTACTCCTAAGGCTTCGACGATGATGTCGCTTTTGCGTGGATGTAAAGCTACTGTCTCCAGCGCGATAGTCTCGGGAGCGTGGGTCACAGTGATCTGTGAAATTTCATTTTACATATCGCTTGCAAATCGCTTAATTGTTTTTGGTACTTTTGGCAGTCTTGTTCAATTTCACTCACTTGTTGGCTATCACGGCTTAGTTTACCGACACGGCGCATGCTAGAACCGGCATTAGAGATAGTGCTTTTTGTTATGCCACGTCCGAGCAGCCCCCCTAAAATAGTGGTACCTGCCGAAATCCATGTTTCAGCTTTTTGGATAGTGGCATTTTGTTGTCTCTCGGTTACTTTGGCTTGGGCGCGCTGAATTTTCTCTGGTAAGGTAGCCATCTGCTTCTCATATTTTACATGCAAAGCTTTGACCATGGCGTCGCGCTTTTCTCTTTGAGAGAAGGCAAGGCGAATGCGAAAATCAGCTTCACTTTCGTTTTCCATGGAAATCAGCCCCAAATCCGATGCTTTAAAGATAGAATAGGTTTGATTTTGCAGCAGAAAAAGAGTGAAGTTTTTTTGAAATAAAGCATATTTTTTTTCTTGCATCATGCCTCCTGGCAGCTCGGCAAAAGAACTGCCGGCCTGAGGGGACTTTTGGAGAACTTTTTTTCCATTGGACAAAATTGAGCCTTGCTCCCAGTCGACTATTTTACCCTCCTCTTCCGACTTGGCGATCACACAGACATCTCGCCACATATCAATGCGGGCGGCTTTATCGACAAAATGCAGCTTGGCTAACCCTATGATCTGCGGTTGATAACAAACGGAGGTCTTACCTTGAGGAGGGCTTANNTTCATAGAAGCTTCTTTAGCAGTTTCTATGGATTGTACTGCGAGGACCTGCTTGTTTTCTAAGCGGGAAATTTGGGCAAGTGTTAAAGGACCGCGCCTGTTTTAAAAGCGTCAACATCGGCACTTTAGAAGGAGGTATGGCAATGGGAGGAAAAAAGCCGGCGATCTCGTCCATGTATAATAAAGTGCGCAGGCTGCCGGTACCCGACTGACGGCGAGTCCAAGACAAAAACTCATTGAGCAGTAATGTCACAAAAAACATCCGCTCAGAATCGGATAGATGGGCAATGGAAAGGATGGACAATTTAGGCTTGCCGCTGCTTGTATATAAAAGCTGCTGAATGTCAAGAGGATCGCCTTCTAGCCAAGCTTGAAAAACTGGAGAAGCCAGTAGATTATTCAAAAGAATGGAGAGCGACATGCGATCTTTACCAGGAAAAAAGGTATCCAAATCCAAGATGCCCACCTTGTCAAATGGAGGTTTTTGCACCTGTTGAATTAAGATAGCTAAATCTAAGTCGTTGCCCTTGTTCCACGCATAGCTAATCAGCGATGAAATTAAAATATGCTCACGGCTTTTGATCGGATCAGCGTTGATGCTGAGTAACCCCAAGAGGGCACCTCACAAAGATCGCAAAGGACACAAAGNNTGTGTTTCTTTGCGTTTAAATTTTTTAAATTCAATGAACAAGGGAATGGACTCTACATTTTCCCTATCCATTTATACCAGAGAACGGGTGATTTCCCCAAATTCATTTACCAATAAGGTAAACAAGGCCGGCTGAGTATCTCAAGTCTCGTAACTTCTTGACAGGAAGGCGAATTTTGCCTTACTCTCTACCTCCTGGACTTTGACAAATTTGATCGTAGACTTAATTTTGATAACGATATTAGCTTAAAATTAGAGGTAGAGGTGGTTGTATGGGCTCCAAAATTAAAGCGTTAGCTATAACAAGTCTGGCAGTGTTGTGCACATGCGGACATATCGATCTCGATGCCGCTATCATCTATCGAGATGGAAAATTTATGGATGCCAACGATGTATCCACACTGCCCTTAGAAGAACACTACAACCTGGGAATCGCCGCCTTTAACATTCAAGACTGGAAGGAGGCCTCCAAGCAATTTCGGATTGTAACGCTCAACTTTCCGCAAGTGGCCTTTGCTTCGGAAACCTATTATTATCTGGGAATCGCCTACTACAATCTGGAAGAACTCGATTTTGCCAACGAAGCGTTCAACTGTTACCTCAAATCTCCTGGTCATCCGAAATACTTTCAAGATGCGGTGGAATACAAGCTGGCTATTGCCGACATGTTTGCTGGCGGGGCCAAAAAACGCCTTCTTGGCTATAAAAAGCTTCCCAAATGGATGCCAGCCACTTCTATGGCCATAGAGATCTATGATGAAATCATCTCTATTCTCCCCTGCCACGAACTAGCTGCGCAAGCGCTTTATGCCAAAGGATGTTATTTATACGAAAAAAAGGACTATCGCGAAAGCGCCGACACCTTTCAAATACTCATACGCCGCTTTCCCAAGCATGAGCTAACCCCTGAAAGCTATCTAGCTATAAACAGAATCTACTTAAAGCAGTGCCAATCGGAATTTCAAAACCCCGATATCATTACCTTAGCCCAAATAAACACCCGTAAATTTAAGCAGGCTTTTCCGCGCGAAGAGCGCGTAGCTCAAGCCGAAGCCGATGTTATGGCGATAAAGGAGATCTATGCGCGCGGTCTCTATGAAATAGGGCGATTTTACGAAAGAACGAAAAAACCGAAAGCCTCGATCATCTATTATGAAAATGCCATTTCACAATTTCCCGACACCGCCATAGCGCAGTTATGCCGGGATAGACTGTGCGTTTTACAAGGCGCGAATACATGAAATTTTTCAGGTTTTTCCTTCTGCCCCTTAACCTGTTAGCTATACTGCTATGTGCAACAAGCTGTGGATATAAATTCAGCCGCAGCTGGCACGATGCGGAGCGCCCTTCGCTTTCCATTGCCTATATTGAGGGGGATAACGAAGGTGAGCTGGCAGTGGCTTTGGTAAAAGTGCTCAGTTCTGCGGGAATTTTTCAGTACCGGCCGCACGGGGGAGACCACCTGTTAAAAATTAAACTAATAGATTTTAGTGATGAAAATATCGGATTTCGTTATGATCGAAATAATCAAGGCGAAGTAAACGTATTGGTCATTCCTACAGAAGTTCGAACCACTGCCCAGGCAGATGTGTCGGTCATAGAAGCATGCTCTGGACGGATTCTCTTTGGTCCTGAAAGGGTTTCAGCCGGCTACGATTATGACTACGACAACAATGTGGGGAATGACAACGTTTTTTCACTTGGCCAATTAACTGACCAAGATTCAGCCCAAGAGATGAGTAAAAAGCCGTTATTTTACATTCTAGCACAGAAAATACTAGATATGTTAGTAATCGTTGATCATAGGTAAGAAATGATTAAAACATTTTCAGCATCTTTAGAAAAATTGCACGACATGTTGCAATTTGTCAGCGAGCAGGCAAAAGCTTCTGGCTTTGATGATATCCGAATTGCAAAAATCGAACTTGCTACTGAGGAAGCGCTAGTTAATGTCATTAGCTATGCTTACACAGAGTCTTCGCACAGTGAAGCCGAACAAGTTGCCTCTTCGGATGCTAGCAACATGGCATACCATCCCACCCCTGCTGGCGAAGTGCTCATTGAGTGCACCAATTTCGACGATAAAGGGCTGAAAATTGTGATTAAAGATCAAGGAACTCCTTACAATCCCCTTACTGAAAGAAAAGTGCCCGACCTGACAGCGCCCATCGAAGAGCGCTCCCTAGGTGGCTTGGGGATATACTTTTTCACTCAAATCATGGATCAAGTCAGCTACAATCGCGAACCGGATGCGAACGTACTCACTCTGATTAAATTTAAATAGTTAAGCTTAAACTGATTAACTTTAAACCCATCAACTCTCTCCTTCCATTCTGCCCGACTAGTTAAACCTCCCATTATTCAAACATGGAAATTCCCGGCACACTTCAAATGTGAGTAACCCTGTGCAAATTTCAGATTGCACTATTCTCGTCTTATGCTTTATCATGTAAAGCCTTATCACCCAATAATAGGTTTAATTATGAAATTGCTTTTGTCAAAACCAAGAGGCTTTTGTGCCGGCGTCGAACGCGCAATTGAGACTGTAGAAAAAGCCCTCAAAATATGGGGATCGCCCATCTATGTCAAGCATGAGATAGTGCATAACCGCTATGTAGTGGACGGTCTTAAAAAAAAGGGAGCTATTTTCATCGAGGATCTGAATGACGTACCCATAGGCGCCCGGCTAATTTACTCAGCCCACGGCGTATCTCCGGCCGTGCGCGAACATGCCAAACAGCGCGAACTCATCGAAATCGACGCCACCTGCGGCTTAGTGACCCGTGTGCATTCTGCGGTAAAAAGATACGCATCGCAAGGCTATAACATCATTTTGATTGGGCATCACAACCATGTGGAGATCATCGGAACAGCTGGAGAAGCCCCGGAAGTCACCACCATTGTCGAAAGCATTGCGGATGTAGAAGGCTTAAATTTCACGGTAAACGACAAACTATTCTACATTACTCAGACAACTTTGAGCCTCGACGATGTCAAAGAAATCACCGAGGCACTCATTACCAAATATCCTAATATCGTCACCCTGCCCAGCTCTTCCATAT
>PLSG01000012.1 GCA_003164155.1 Parachlamydiaceae bacterium
TTTGTCAGCGCATTAAGTCCTCAGGGTTCTATGCAAACAGATGCAGAGGGCAATATTGTCGTAAAATCTGATGGCAGAATTTGGTACTTATACCAGGGCGAAGTGACTGAAAAGGTTTTTTCCTTAAAGCTGCAAGAAAAAATATCGGAATCGTTGCTGCCCATCCTATCACAAGTGGAAAAGGAATCGGGCGCGGAAGTTTTGCGCCTGGGGGCTGCCTTCTACGCCTCTGCCGGAGCGCAACAAGCCCAGAGTGAAATTTCAAAGATCGGCCTCATTTCAACCTTGGGCATCATCTTAATTCTGCTTTTGATTTTTCGTGCGCCAAATCCTATTTTGCTCGCTTTCACAGTAGTCTCGAGCGGCTTGTTGTGTGGCTTAGCCACATGCCTATATATCTACGGATCAATTCATATTTTAGCGCTGATTTTTGGCTGCAGCCTGATCGGAGTGGCTGTCGACTATGCTCTGCATTATTATTGTGCTAGTTTCAAGCCTATAGATCGTTTCCGCATCCTCTTGTTGCTATTGCCTGCCATGCCTCTGGGAGTATTAACCTCCTCCATCGGTTATGGAGCCTTAATTGTGGCCCCATTTCCCGGAATCCAACAGATGGCGGTCTTGGCCTGCGTGGGTTTACTTTGCACCTTTATCAGCATCAGCGCCTGGGGACCCTATTTTATTAAGTCGGAAGAGAGGAGGGCTCCGCTGCTCGTAGAGAAGAGCCAGCAGTGCATGGAGAAGCTCGCCGCCCTAGGGTCAAAAAAGCACCTAAAACCCATTATGTCGACCATGCTCATCTCCGTCTTTTGCCTAGGCATTTGGACGTTGACATTTGACGACAACGTGCGCAACTTTCAATCGATGGATCCCCAGCTTAAAAGCCAAGAGGAACGCATCAAGGGCATGATGAATTTTGATAACTCCACAAAATTCCTGGCGGTTAGCGGCCCGCATATTGAAAGCATTCTACAGGTGGCAGAAGCCACTACTCAAAAGCTAGATAAGATGGGCATTAGCTATCGCTCACTTTCGGAACTAGTGCCTTCCCAAAAGCGCCAACTGGAAAACGCGCATGACAAGTTGAAATTTTCTGAAGCCCATTTCGACGCCATCGCCAATTTGCTGGGTATAAACGAACCTTTCAACTCTACCGAAGCCGGCTTTGGGAGTCAGGCTTTAATTGCCGATGCAAAATTCATGCATAGATTACCCACAGGCTGGAAGGAACTTGTGCATGTGGCAGATGACGGTTTGATGACTGGCCGGATTATGATCAATGGCACAGTTGATGCCCGCAAAATCTGTGACTTTCCAGGTACGACGTATGTCGACCCTGTCGACGAATACTCGAAGGTGTTTGCCTCTTATCGCCAAGTGATGATGTTAATGGTGGCAGGCCTCCTATCGGGATTTGCTTTGATGCTAACCTTTAGTCAGGGTATTCGTGCGGCCATGGCCATCATCTCGCCGATTTTGCTTTCTATCCTAACCACCATAGGCATTATAGGTGTACTTGAGATAGGATTTTCCATGTTCCACGCCATGGGACTCATCTTGGTCTTATGCATAGGCATCGACTACGCTCTCTTCTTATATTGGCGCAAACCTGGTGAAAAAGGGCTCCTATTGCTAGGCAATGCCTTGGCAGCCATTACAACCATTTTATCTTTTGGCCTTTTGGCTTTAAGCACCACCAAAGCGGTAAACAGTTTTGGCATGACAGTGTTTATTGGAATCGTCCTTAACATTTTTATCACCACACTTTTTTTGGGTAATGCAAAATGCAAAAAAGCTTAATTTTATGGCTGGTAGTGGTCTTTATTTTTACCGGGTGCGCAGCAAGCCGAGTTTCTAGTGAAGCTTCATTTCAGATAGCAGCTAAACCTGCACTTGGTTCGACGACTTATTTTCACAAGGCCAACATCTGGCCTCTTAAAAATAAGGGCATTTATTTGCAAAAAATTACCGCTACGGTAAAGGGAAAACAGCATTCTTTCTCAATTCATTTGACATTGGACGATTATATGCTCGAGGCTATTGCCTTTAATGACATGGTCGGGCGTTTATATAGCCTGAAATGGACTCCTCAAGGTGTTGAATGGGAAGGTTCTGCCTACATTCCAAAGTTTATCATGCCCGAAAATATCATAGCCGATTTCTTAATGGTTCATCTGCCGGCCAAACAGCTAGAGGGCATTTTACAGGGGGCGCAAGTCTTTGAACAGGCTGAAGGGTCAGGTAAAATCAGATATGTAAGGGGGCGTGAAGTTCGCACGATCACCTACGAAAATCCATTGGGAGCTATGTGGGGGCATGTGGTCATCCATAATCTGGTCCTCGGCTATAAACTCGATATTCAAACGGTGAGACAATGAGGCCGGTTTACTTATCAGCCTTGGGCATTGCCTGCGCCCTTGGACGAGGAAAGCAAGCGGTGGCGAAAGCTTTGTTTCAGGGTGGCTCCTCGCTAATCAGAGCAGAATGGCCATTGTTTTCGGGTAAAACCGTGCCCGTGGCTAAAGTGCCTTTTGAGCTACCGGAAGTTCCAGCGGAATTGATGGCCTTGAGTTCTAGAAATAACAAGCTCCTCAAGCTGGCACTCGATGAGATTCTACCTGAAATCGAAAAATCGATCGCTAAATATGGTTCTTCGCGCGTGGGTATTGTCATGGCCACCAGCACCTCGGGAATGTTTGAAAAAGAACAGACCTGCTTGCATAAGCATCGCACGGGTGATGACTTGAATGCATACCACTACGCGCAATCTGAAATCTCGAGCCCTTCTTTGTTTGCATCCCAATATCTTGCCGTACATGGCCCTGCCTATACAATTTCAACGGCTTGTTCATCCTCAGCCAAAGCAATCTGTGCGGCCAAAAGATTGATCGCCGCGGGCATTTGCGATGCGGTGGTTGTGGGCGGAGTTGACACTTTGTGCGGCCTGACTTTAAATGGGTTTGATTCACTAGCGCTGCTGTCAAAGCAGGTCTGCAATCCGTTCAGCAAGAATAGAGACGGTATTATGATCGGCGAAGGGGCGGCAGTATTTTTAGCCTCCCACGATGGCACATGTGCCGACATTGAATTGAGCGGCTGCGGCGAATCATCGGATGCCTATCACATCAGCTGTCCCGAACCGGATGGCATGGGGGCCCAAGCGGCAATTGTCGAAGCCCTGTGCATGGCCGGCCTTGTGCCAGAAGAGGTCTGCTACATCAATTTGCACGGTACGGGTACATCTTTAAACGATGCTATGGAAAGTGTCAGCATTAACCGCATCTTCGGAGCTAAACTGCCCTGTAGTTCTACTAAAGCCTTGACTGGGCATGTCTTAGGTGCCTCAGGGATAATTGAAGCGGCCTTTCTTTGGCTGGCATTGTCTGGCGAATCTCATGGAAAAATCCCTCTCCCAGCACATGTGTGGGATGGCGTGGCAGATCCCGATCTGCCTCCCATCAATTTGTGCGGCTATGCCGAGTTTGTTTCTCCGGTCAATGGAGTTTATGCCCTAATGAGCAATTCCTTTGCCTTTGGGGGCAGCAATGTCAGCCTCATTCTTAAGAAGGGGAATAAGGCCGTAGATTGCCCTCTCGACGAAATCCTCCCACATAGATCTCCCATGGTATTAATCGATCGCGTGATTGCATATCAGGACGATTATATTCATTGCCAAGTGACCATTAACGGCGATTCTCCGTTTTGTGAGAATGGCGCGGTGCCTTCCTATATCGCCATGGAATACATGGCACAAGCGATTGCGGCTTGGAGCGGCCTCATGGCTAAGGGACGTGGAGAAACGGCAAAAATTGGCTTCTTACTGGGTGCTAGGCGTTTGGAGTTACAGGTGCTCGAATTCAAAAAGGGGGAGGTTTTGGATGTTTACGGGAAGGTTCAATACCTGGATGGCCAAATGGCTGCATTTGATTGCTGGGTCGAGGTTGTAGGTGCGCGCGTGGTGCATGCCGGAATAAATGTATACCAAGGGATGGGAGGAGTTGATGGAAAATAAGTGGGCCATGATTACGGGCGCCAGTAAGGGGATCGGGAGGGCTATCGCCATAGCAGCCGCAAAAGCTGGGTATGATGTGGTGGTTCATTATGGCAAAGATCAAGCGGGTGCTTTGGAAACTTTGGCGCAAGTGCTGGCCTTGGGCGTGAAAGGTCGGTTGTTATGTTTTGATATTTCTGACCGCGCAGAGTGCAAGGCGCGTTTAATGGCAGATATCGCCGAGCACGGAATCTACTATGGAGCGGTGTTGAATGCGGGAATTGCCCGAGATAATGCCTTTCCGGCTTTGACGGATGACGATTGGGACAAAGTCATCCATACCAATCTGGATGGATTTTATAACGTGCTGAAGCCAATCGTCATGCCTATGGTGCAATCCCGAAAACCTGGTAGAATCGTGACTCTTTCGTCTGTTTCGGGTCTAATGGGAAATCGCGGCCAGACTAACTACAGCGCAGCCAAAGCTGGTATTATCGGCGCAACCAAGGCTTTGGCGGTTGAACTTGCCAAAAGAAACATAACGGTCAACTGCGTAGCTCCTGGGGCTATTGAGACGCAGATGACTTGCGATCTACCGCTTGAAGAGGTCCAAAAGGCAATTCCACTGCGCCGGCTGGGTAAGCCCGAAGAAGTGGCGGCCACAGTGGTGTTTTTATTATCAGAAGGTGCTAGCTACATCACCAGGCAAGTTATTTCGGTCAATGGAGGGTTAATCTAATGCGCCGTGTCGTTATTACGGGAATGAGTGGAGTGACTTCGCTTGGCCATACTTGGCCAGAAATTCAAGAGAATATGCGCAAAGGGATCACCGGCACGCGCCATATGCCTGAGTGGGCCGATATCAAGGGGATGAACACACAGCTGGGCGCTCCTATTCAGAAACTGGATCTAAAGGGGCGGTGGCCACGTAAAAAGACGCGCAGCATGGGTCCCGTGGCGCTGTATGCGATCTATGCGACCGAACAGGCTCTGCTAGCCGCCGGCTTGTCTGAGCACCCGATCTTGCATTCCGGAAGGGCTGGAGTGGCTTATGGATCGAGCTTCGGCAGTCCGGGGCCTATGACAGAATTTGCCGAGTTGCTCTTTCACCGCAGTCTGGAGAAGCTGACTGCCACCAGCTATATTCGCATGATGAGCCACACCGCCGCTGTCAACATAGGCTTGTTCTGGGGCCTGCAAGGACGCATTATCCCGACTTCAACGGCTTGCACGTCCGGCAGCATGGCCATTGGCTATGGAGCAGAAGCCATTCGCTATGGATTGCAGGAGGTGGTGATTGCGGGCGGCGCAGAGGAGATCTGCCCATCTATGGCTTCCATCTTCGATACGCTCTATGCCACCAGTACTCTCAATCATGACCCTAAGTCTACCCCACGTCCTTTTGATAGGGATCGCGATGGTTTAGTGATCGGCGAAGGAGCAGCTACGCTGATCTTAGAAGAATATGAACATGCGCTAGCTCGCGGAGCTACCATATATGCTGAAATTGTAGGCTTTGCGACCAACACGGACGGCAACCATGTCACCCAACCCACCTCCGCAACGATCGAAAGAGCTATGCGCCTGGCTCTAAAAGATGCTAACTTGGAACCCGAAGAGATTGGTTTTGTCAATGGGCATGGGACGGCCACAGAGTTTGGCGATATTGCAGAAGCTGCCGCTACGCATGCTGTGTTTAGCCACAAAGTGCCTTTTCATTCCCTAAAAAGCTATTTCGGCCATACCCTAGGGGCTTGCGGCGCCATAGAGGCCTGGCTAGGCGTCGAAATGAAGCGGCACAACTGGTTTCCTCCCACCGCAAACCTAAAGGCTGTCGACCCTAGATGCGCACCTCTCGATTACGTCATGCATGCCGCCCGCAACCTGCAAGTGCAATATCTGATGAGCAACAACTTCGCCTTCG
>PLSG01000141.1 GCA_003164155.1 Parachlamydiaceae bacterium
TCCAGAGCTCATATTCTTAAGTGAAGCTTTCACTCGCTCTAAAGTGATGTACTGGTTGTCTCAAAGCGGGTTTACACAGTCATATACCTTCTTTACTTGGCGCCATACAAAGAAAGAGCTGACTGATTACATGCGGGAATTGACCTCATATCCGGTTGACGAGTTTTTCCGCCCAAATTTTTGGCCCAACACCCCCGACATCCTCTCAGGCGATCTGCAGCAAGGAGGACGGGCGGCCTTTCACATGCGCTTGCTGCTGGCGGCGACACTATCTTACAATTACGGCATCTACGGACCGGCCTTCGAATTACTCATCCAAACCCCCATCCCAGGAACTGAAGAGTATGCGCATTCAGAAAAATACGAGATCAAAGCCTGGAATTACGACAGCCCTGAAAACATCCAGGACTTCGTCACCAAAATCAATGGCATTCGCCGCCACAATGCAGCCCTGCAGTACACCCAGAACCTGCAATTTTGTGCAGTAGATAGCGATCAGATCATAGCCTATCTGAAGTTAGATCCTAAAACCTCAAATTCACTACTCATCGCCATCAACCTGGATCCCTTTAATCCCCAAAGCGGCACACTCACTCTCCCATTAAAAGAGCTAGGGATCGACCACAATCAATCCTATAGTGTGCATGAACTGCTCATGGACCAGCGCTATATATGGGGAGGAAAAACCCAGAAAATAACTTTAGATCCGGCAAAAATGCCGGGAGCTATTTATCGCCTGAAGCCCAAGGTTAGGCGAGAAACCGATTTTGATTATTTTCTATAATTTTAGTACCAGAGCTGCGTTGGGCGTCATACGTTAAGCCTGCTCAAACTGCACATATAAGGTGATTGGAAAAATGCATCAGTTAGAAAAAGATCCTCTGTGGTATAAGCATGCAGTCATCTACGAAATATACATCAAGGGCTTCTATGACAAAAACGACGACGGCATAGGCGATTTTGGGGGGCTGATTGCAAAACTCGATTATCTGGAGTCCTTGGGCATAAATGCCGTGTGGTTGCTGCCTTTCTATCCCTCTCCTATGAAAGACGATGGCTATGATATCTCAGACTATTTTGGGATAAACCCTTCTTACGGCACTTTGAAAGAATTCCGCCTCTTTTTAAAAGAGGCACATAAACGCAATATCCGCGTGATCACAGAGCTCGTGATCAACCACACCTCAGACCAGCACCCCTGGTTCCAGAGGGCCCGCCAGGCTGAGAAAGGCTCGATCTGGCGCGATTTTTATGTTTGGAGNNTCAAATTGGTCGTGGGATCCCGTCGCCAAAGAGTATTTCTGGCATCGCTTTTACTCCAACCAGCCCGATTTGAATTTTAACAGTCCACATGTTCAAAAACAAGTTTTCCGCGCTTTAGATTTTTGGTTTGAAATGGGAGTCGATGGGCTGCGGCTCGATGCGATCCCCTATCTTTACGAACAAGAGGGAACGAGTAGCGAAAACCTGCCTGCCACCCATGCCTTCATTAAAAAACTAAGAAAGCATGTGGACAGCAAATTTCAAGATAAAGCTCTGATAGCAGAAGCTAACCAATGGCCCGAAGATGCTGTAGCTTACTTTGGAGAGGCTGATGAATGCCATATGGCCTTTAACTTTCCGGTCATGCCGCGTTTATTCATGGCTATCCAAATGGAAGATAAATTCCCCATTGTAGATATCATGGAACAAACTCCCAGCCTGCCAGCTACTTGTCAATGGGTGACGTTTCTAAGAAATCACGATGAGCTCACTCTTGAAATGGTCTCGGACGAAGAACGAGATTACATGTACCGCATCTACGCCAAAGATCCCAAAGCCCGCCTCAATTTGGGGATCCGCCGCAGGCTGGCCCCGCTACTGGACAACGATCGGGCAAAAATAGAGTTGATGAACGTGCTCTTGCTTTCCCTGCCCGGTACCCCAGTGATTTACTATGGCGATGAAATAGGCATGGGAGATAATTATTACTTGGGAGACCGCAATGGTGTGCGCACCCCTATGCAATGGACCACTGACCGCAATGCGGGATTTTCTTTAGCTAATCCCCAGCAGCTTTTTCTGCCTACGATCATAGACCCCCCTTATCATTATCTTGTGGTGAATGTCGAAAACCAAGAACACAATCCATCTTCCTTGCTATGGTGGATGAGGCGTATACTGCATATTTACAAAAGCCACAAATCATTTGGCTTGGGCAACTTGGAGATGATCGCTTGCGCCAACTCCAAAGTTCTAGCGTTTACGCGCAGCTTTGAATCCGAAACAATTTTGGTAATCATCAACTTATCCCGATTTCCACAAGCCGCCGAACTTGACCTCTCCAAATACGCTGGTTCGGTGCCAAAGGTGTTGTTCTACCACAACAGCTTTCCAAAAATTGAAAATGCCCCTTACAGCATCACTTTAGGACCTTATATCTATTATTGGCTGGAACTAAATTCTAACCACGTCCATGAAAAATTAGCTCAGGAAAAAGCAATCCCCACACTGCAGGTAGAGCGCCATTGGGACAACGTCTTGCGCGTGGATCACAAAGCCCTACTGGAAAGCGAGCTCTTGCCGCCTTTCTTAATGCGCTCCAGATGGTTTTCCAATAAAGCCTATACTATTGCCAGTACAAATGTCATGGCTATCTTTCCCTTGGGGGAAGCCCAGCTGTGTCTGATAGAAGTGCGCTATATGGAAACCACGGCTATAGAGACCTATTTTTTGGCCCTTTCGTTCATCCCCCAACCAGAAGCCCATCAGTTTGCGCTCAATGCCCCCCAAGGGGTGATTGCAGAGATTTTGGTCGATGGAAAGGCCGGTATTTTGTGCGACAGCTTCTATACAGAAGACTTTAGGCAAACACTGCTTAATTTAATCATAAACAAAAAGAAAATGCGCGCCGAGGCACATGAACTTACCGGAATTCAGGGAAATTTCTTGAAAATACACCTGAACAAAAAAGGGCAGCCAAAGACCCAAGCCAATGGTGTAATCCCAGACCCACTCTTGGCGGACTCTAGAGTCGTACAAGCCGAACAAAGCAATTCCTCTTGCTTATACGGCACGCAGCTCTACCTCAAGCTCTACAGAAGACTGGAGCAAGGGGTGCATGCCGACGTGGAAATGATGCAGTTTCTAAGCGAAAAATGCCATTTCCCCTATACTCCTCCTTTTGCCGGCACAATTGAATGGCGTCTGCCAAATGGACAGCCCATGTCTTTGGCTGTGCTGGAGGGACAAGTTGCACATGAGGGCACCGGTTGGAACCTGGCTTTAGATGCTCTTTCGCGTTACTACGAGCAAGTGCAGGCCTTTAAAGGGGCCGACGAAGTTATAGCCAAAATCAAAGGGCAAAATGCATCCACTTATCTGCCATCATTTAGCGCCCAACTGGAAGAAATGGCTGGCGCGCTCTTTCTCGAAGCCGTCAGAAAACTAGGCCAACGCACAGCTGAGATGCATGTGGCTTTAGGTTCACAAACATCTAATGCGGCTTTTGAACCTGAAGATTTTTCCCACTCTTTTCAGCGCTCCTTCTATCAATCCATGCGCCACAATGTGCGCACAGTATTTCAACTTTTTAATCAAAAACTGGCCGATCTTCCCGAAAATGTCATGGGACTTAGCTTGCAGGTAACCCAAAGCGAATCGAAAATCATTGATTTTTTTCATCAAATTCTCAATAGAAAGTTTCATGCTTGCCGCATCCGCATCCATGGCGACTTCCACTTGGGGCAGGTCCTATATACAGGTAAGGACTTCCACATTATCGATTTTGAAGGGGAACCCTTGCGCTCGATGAACGTGCGCCGCCTCAAACGCTCCCCTCTACAAGACGTAGCTGGTATGCTGCGTTCATTCCACTATGCCGCGCATCATGTCTTGTTTTCGCATAAATCCATCAGCCCCGGCACTATGCTTAAGTTGGAGCCGTGGGCCGATCTTTGGTATCAATGCACGAGCGCTGTCTTTTAAGCGGCCTACCATGAAGCCATCCAGCTTTCCCCCTTGCCCCTTATTCCGGCAGATAAAGACGAGAGCGCTTATCTCCTTCAGGCCTTCATTTTTGAAAAAGTAGTATATGAGCTAGGCTATGAACTCAATGTGCGTCCCGCCTGGATTTCCATCGCCTGCAAGGGGATACTTTATAATATTCAACGCTGGGCCGAAAATCCTCTCTCTGCGCTCGAATGAAATTTACAGGATAAAAAGGATTAAGAACAAAATACAAAACAGCCCTATTCCTTGTTCTTTATCCTTCCCATCTTGTTCTTAATCCTTGTTATCCTGTAAATTTCATCCTAACGTCAGTCAGAATAATTTTGAGGCTATTCAGCCCCCCCCGCGCCCTGTTGTTTGTCTAGGTTCGGATGAAATTTACAGGATAAAAAAGATAAAGGACAGGATGGGGAGGATGAGGAATAGGATAAAAAATACAAAACAGTCCTACCTCTGTTCTTTATCCTCCCCATCTTGTTCTTTATCTTTTTTATCCTGCAAATTTCATCCTAACGTCAGTCAGAATAACTTTGAGGCTATTCAGCCCCCCCTGCGCCCTGTTGTTAGTCTAGATTAGGATAAAATTTTTACAGGATTAAAAGGATAAAGAAAAAGATGGGAAAGATGAGGAATAGGATAAGAAAAACACAAAACAGCCCTACTCCTGTTCTTTATCCCTCCCATCTTGTTCTTAATCCTTTTTATCCTGTAAATTTCATCCTAACGTGAATCAGAATAATGTTGAGGCTATTCAGCCCCCCCCCTGCGCCTTGTTGTTTGTCTAGGTTCGAATGAAATTTACAGGATAAAAAGGATGCGGTGAGTACTTCTGCATTACTCATCTCAGACCGCCAATCGTCCTTGATATTCAGTTGATTCAGGATTAATTCACACCAGCAATAGATTGCAATGATTTCGAGTTCCATTTCCGCTCTCTTTGTATTGAAAGTTTAAGTTGAGACTCAAATTTCAACACGGAAGAGCCTTTTTTGTCACCTACATACTACTGTGGGGTGAGTTTGGAAGCGACAGCGGAATTCGGCTCAGGAACTCCTTCCGATTTAAGCTGATTTTTTGCGTAGGGATCTAGCAGCCGTTTGCTTCGGTCAAATTTTTGCATGTTCACAGGATCATTAGTTCCATCTACCCGAAAGGCATAGCAAAGAAGCCAGGCAGCTGATCGACGCAGATATGCCATACATGCCCCGTCTTGTCAGATAGGGGTATTTCCGCAAGCTCAGTACGAGTATCGTAGTCAAAAAGGCATAATGTCACCGAACTGGCGTATTCGGAAACTAGGGCAAAGTTAACGCCTTGGGGCTGTTTTGAAGCGCCATAGGGAAATGGGGTTCCGCGACTTGTTGTAAACATGGGTGAACCTCTTCTGTAGCGGGGTTGTTATCCTTTTATCTCATCCTGGCTATAAAAGCCAAAACATAGTGTAAAACAAGCTTTTAATTATTGGGTTTTAAGTCCATTCTGGTATGCTCATAGGGCAAACGACATCCCAAAGGTTGCCTATGTCTACGCCCTTACTAGCCCCAGCGACAACCAGCCATGCAGCCGTTGCCCCGCACATGGCTAACCTCGTAAAAGAGCGCGATGAAAAAGCTGAAAAGGAACTGCCGTTCAGCCTGCCGCTGAACGAAGATCAGCAGAAGCTTTTACAAAGCATAGCCACAAAAAAGTATCCCTTGCCCCCCAAATACAGCACCTGGACGACCTATGGAGAAACGATCGAGCCCCCCACCCTTTCATTTTCAGCTTTAGAGCTATGCAATCTGCTGAATGCCGAGCTCGCTAAAAAAAACCTGCCCTGCGACGAGATGAGTCCCTTTATTACAGGTGGCGCGGCCAGTCACCTGATGGGAGGCCCCGGCTATGCCGACGTGGATTTATGCTATTACATAAAAAAAGCCGACTTCATGGCCATAAAGGATGCCGTGATAGCTTCTGTGGCTGCACTTCTAAAAATAAAACACGGCCTAGAGCTCTCTTCTGCTGAGCTCCAAGAGATCTATCTGTACCGCAAGAAGCTGTTGCGCGAAAAAAATGACTTGAGCTCCTTTTTTGGCCTTGGCGGAATAGATATTAAATTCATCTACAGCAAATTGCGGCAAAACGTCTCTACGGCAGATAGCTTCATAGTGGCCCTATTCTCCCCCATAGTTCGCTGTGTGCAAGCCGGTACCTGGGGAAATGCCGAAGAATTCCATGCCGCCGAAGAAGATCTGAAAAATCGAAAATTTGTAGTAAAATTCCCTCACGGCGCTGTAGGATTGATCTATCGGATGGCGCACAAGCTCACACAAGGTTTCTCTGTAGATCCCGAAGTCATGGCCATCGCCCTAAAGCAGCTGCAAAGCGATGTAAAGGCGCGAGGTTTGACAGCCATCACCGAAGATGCCTCTAGGCATACTATCAATCATTATGGGTATGATGGCTTACCAAAGTTCCTCGACCTGCTGAATTTTATCGCGCTATTGAACAAGCTCCCCCTGGATACGGACAAGCTAGCAGAAAGACACATCTACGTGCATACACTAGCCAAAGCCTGGATCAAAAATTCGGCAGAACTCGACGTGAATTTTATGTATATTGCCCATTTACTGCATTCTAAAATGGGTATGGGAGAGCATTTTCTGGCATTTATGCGCGGCATGCTCTTATGCCGCTGGCTTAGGGGAGAAGCAGAAGTTTCCGCTTATGCGCAACCCAAAAGCACACAGCCTAGCATGCATCTATTTATAGCACATGCCACTGGCACGCATAGCCTATACCTGGAGCATACCCCTGAACGGATCGCCATAGAATTCATCCACTCTTGGTCAGCCATGCACAGGATCTTTTCAACCAAACGCGATATCCACTATATCTCTGGCATGCTGAAAGCATTGTCCTGCCTCCCTTTTACCCCTGAAGGACAAAAAAAATCTTTCAGTCTGTTGTGCACGCATTTTGACGCTCCTCCCCTAACGTCTCTATGGGAAAAGCAGTTTAAGGGCAAAGACTGCGCCCGCACATTTTACACTTTTACCCGCGAGCATTTGGCTGAAAATCCCATGCTCTTGACCGAAACCTCCCATATTCTCCTTAAGCTGGCAAAAATCAACTTGGAACGCCATATCGATGAGCTACTAGCTTTGCGTGAAAAAAGAACTTGTGAGCTCATCAAAGAGATCATCGCCTGCCTGGAGTGCTTTGTCAATGAGTTGCTTTACAGCGAACAGGCGGCCAAAATGGGAAGGCGCGCAGCCGCGTGGCTGAGCGCCTTGCATGCAGATAAGCTTAAAGCCGAAGAGAAGGTGCAGGCCAAAGCTGAAGAAAGAAAAGAGGAGGCCCCACAAGCACTTGAAAAACTAGACGCGCGCTTTACGCCTTCTGCTAAGTTGAGCGAAGATCTTATGCATGCCATCCACTTGCTGCTTGAAAAATCCGTGGAACGGCGCCACACGGCCGCCCTGCCCGCTCTTTTCCATGTGTCTGTTTTAGCAGAGAGCTTGGGCATATTTTCCCAAGGATCGCAGCGCGGCTTGTTTTTTCCTTTCATTCAGGCGCTTTCCCTTGAGGATACATTCCCCGCATGGGCAAATGGACTTTTAAAAAGCGCAGAGGCTTGTGGCATGTTTAAGCATAAACCTACGGCAGCGCAACACCAGATGGCTTTGCTTTCTTTTTTGAACAAAATAAGCCTGGCCGCTCCACAGCTTATGCCTAGAGCGCATGCCTTATTGCACAATTTATTGGAGTGGTTTGAAGCCAGCACTATATGTCCCAAAGATTTGCTAGATACAGCTTTGCTGCTCATGCGCCGCTCTATAGAACATGCGCATGAAAGCTCTGAGGAAGATTGCTTGCCTGAGGCTGGCAGAAGTTGCTTATTTCAGACATTTCTGCGCTTGCATGCGCATAAAGCCGTCCTAGCCAACCTCTCTAATACTGAAACCAATTCCTTGCACGAAACCATTTATGGCGAAGCGCTCAAAGAAGCCGCAGAGGCAAGCGATAAAGAAGGCATGCGCCTAGCCTACAGGGCTGTGGAACAAATCGTCAACGCCTATCTGCGCAGCTCGCCTTTTTTCCAAAACCTGTGGGGTATGCTCAACGGCTTACTCCAGCGCCCCTTGAAAAAATCGCGCATTTTCTATGATTTTATCCTCAGGCATATTGAGCATCTCCTTTCCAAGCAAGCCCCTCACAGCGATTTCCACCCGCCTTTGCTACACGCCATAGACCGCATAAGCCTTTTTGCCGAAGATCCTCAATATAAAATGGTAAGAGATAGCTTCTTAAAAATGGCCTTTACCATCAAGGCGCAGCTATGCCCTAAGCTAGAAACTAAGTGGCATCACGGCGCCCTAGAGAGGTCATTGAAGCGCATTGCGGATGCCCTGCGCAGCCAAGACCTGGCTCTCCAATTCCCCAAAGTATTTGCCGAATTTGTGAATTTCTACGCTGCCTGGGCAAGTGCCGAAGAAACTCCACAGCAAAAAGACCTCTTGGAGCTGCAGAAGCTAGAGCTGCTCGATTTTCAAAGGCAACGCTCGCATATCCTCTATACCTTCATTTCGGTGATAGGGCGTGTGCATGTAAGCTGGGCGCAAGCATTTTTGCCAGGTGCAGAAGCATATCTGCATAAGGATCATCGATGGAATCTCATTCTATTATTAATCAAAAAACAGGTGGAATCAGCTGATAAAGAACTTCTTTTGCAAGCTTACGACCTATGCATGGGCAAACAACGCGTGATCACCGACACGTACAAAGCGCTCACCGCCACCCAACTTATGCACCTCACCTACGTGGCGGCAGAGCTATTGAAAGCCACCTTCCAATCAGAAGAAGCACTCAAAAGCGTTTCAATAAAATGGGAACGCACGGCCGAAATCTTAATTCAAATGCTACAAATGGCCAAAAGCTCCTTAGAACCCGCTAGAGAAACCTTAGAAAGCTTAAAGCTCAAAATGCGCGAAAGCTTGCTGAGTGCCGCGGCCGCTATTTTGCGCGGAGAGCGTGCGCCGCATTTTGCATGCGCCGAAAAGCTGATTTTTGTGGCCTTGCAAGAAAAGCACCTTATCCCTTCCGACGTCAAACAGGCCTATCTATCGGCCATATGCGTGGGCAATCGAGTCTGCCAGCGCCACTTAGCCACTTCTTCAGCAGATGCAGACATCCTCGGGAGCCTCATCAGGATGATCAAAGTCTTAGTCGGTCTACACCAGGCGGATAAGCAGCCTTTGCCAGACGAAGACTTATCGGCGATTTTCACTGCCTGTCAAATCTTATCCCAATTGGCAAAGATCCGGCAAAAAGGGGAAGATGGGCATAGGGAACTGCTGTCTGCGCAGACACTATTCACCCTATTTTTAGGCGAAAAAGAAACCGCTAAAAAGCCTTGGAACAGGGACATCATAGACCTGGCACGCACCTTAGTGGATGCCTTGAGCGACTCTAAAGAAAGCACTAATAGCCTGCTGGCCCTAAAGATTGGACAAGACATGGCCAGCAGCGACTCCTTTACGACAGATATGTGGAGCGAGGATGCCGAAAGGCTGTTTAATAAGTTAGCGGCTAAATGCCTGACACCAAAAAAAGGCACCACCAAGTTAACAGCCCAACTGATGGACATATTGGAAAAACTAATGGAAAAAGAGTTTTTGCCGCGCTATAGCACAAAGGGGCTCTTAGCGCTCACCCAGGCGCTCATCCAATCTGATCTATCGCACAGTGGGATTAAAACGTGGGATTTGGCTTGGAAAATCTTGCCGTTATCTCTACCTGCCGCCCCGACAGAACATGCCATGCTAAAGCAAAGCTTATTCCAAGCACTGGATACCCAGATCAAAGAAACGCAAAATGGCAAGCTCGTTCAGATGCTGCATAAATGGCATAACACCCAATCAACTTTTGACCCCCAGCTTGATCTCCAACTGATCAAAGGGCTGTGTGCTTTACCCAAGAGTGTGCAAGCGAAGCTTTTTCCATTGAAGGTTCCTAAAAAAAGCCCAGAGGATTCCGGTGAGAGGCTATCTGCCCAGGCATTGTGCGCCGCATTTTTGAGCGAGACAGAAAAATGCAAAATGCCTTGGACTAAGGACATCCTCGAAATGGTCAAGGCCTTGGTGGTGGCTCTCACAGACTCTAAAGAGGAGACTGACCACATGCTGGCCCTGCAGATAGGTCAAAGCATTGCTTGTGCCGAATTTTTTACCGCGGATATGTGGAACGAGGCAGCCGAAGCGCTGTTTGAAAGTCTAGCTTCTCGATGTCTAGGGTTGAAAAAAAATGTGTCACAGATCAGGGCCAGGCTTACGGCCATCGCGGAGCAGCTGATGGAAAAAGAGCTCATGCAATGCTATAGCGCCGAAGGCCTAAGGGCGCTCACTCAAACGCTCATCTCGGCAGATCGCGGGCCAGGTGGGGAGCAACTGTATGAATTGGCCTGGAAAATTCTGCAGACAGCACATCCACAGCAAACTGAAATGCGCACCAAGCTTCAAGACCTCATCTTCCATGAGCTAAACATACAGATCAGCAAAACTCAAAATTTATCCCTCGTTCAGATGCTGCAAAAGTGGTACAGCGCACAGCTCACTTTTGATCCTCGGCTTTATATGCAGATAGTGCAGACCTTGACCACCCTTCCCTCACCCGGGCGAGCAGAGCATTACTCCTTTATAACGCGTGAATTAACCCCTTCGCTAGTATATGAAGGGCATTTTTCCAAAAGGACAGAACTTCACCCTTCTCTATTTTGTACCTTGCTGTACGGAGAAGTCTGTTTCATTAACTATCTGCAGAAAATGGATGCGGAAAAGTTCACTCTGCCGGATCAAACCAATTCCTTTTTCATTGCTGCCTTTGAGGAAGAAAAATGGATAAATGAGTTTTTCACGAAAAAACACGCCTCAACCGAAAAACTTGTGCATTTTCCGAAAGACTTGCAAGCCACATTGATCCCATGCCTCAAACAAATCGCGCAAGCGCTTTTCCAGTTATGTATGACCACCTCTCGCTCCTATTACTTTGAAAGGGCCGTCAAATTCATCCAAGATGACCTGGTAAAGGACTACAAAAGTGCCTTTTTGGCTACCTTGCAAATGTTTTGCCGCCTTTCGATAAGCGAAAAAAGGCATTGCATGCGGACTTCGCTGCTCGAACTTTTAGAGACTGTCGAAGGAAAGGAAGAATTTCTGTTTCTGGCTGAAGACAGCGAAGGCTTAGTCATTTTTGAGTTTCTAATTGCCTTATCTCAGGCTGAGCTGGGCGATTTCCGATGGGAAGCGGCAGAGAAAGCGCTGATGATTTTCGGAAAATCAAGGCTTCCGTGGATGCTACGCAAAGTAGATAGCGACCCTGCTAAATCAGTCAGTCGGCCCCCTTCGACCTGCTTTAGAGAGCTTATGCCAAAATTGGAATTGCTAATCTGCCGTTTGATCCCGCTAGTGATTGAGATGGCCGCACCCACGCGCGCTTACATGGCCCTCGAGCTTTTGCAAGGACTCACCATAAACATAGTAGAAGTCAACGAAAGTTTGAAAGCTCTCAAAATAAAGCCAAGTTCAAATGCATTTGCCAGGTTGAAAGAATTCAAACTGAAATACTTCGCCGAATGGGTCTTGCGCATATCCATGCATGACCAGACAAAAGTTTCCGAAGCTATTCACATTTTCACGCTATACCTGCCAGATTATGCCCGACAGAGTAAAGCGCAGGGCCTACAAGTCTTGGGCTTTATAGCCCTGCACATATTTAAAGGGCCTCCTCAATGGACCCATGCACTACTATATGCCTTAAAAGAGGCCCAACGATTAAAACTGTTCGAAAACCTTCCCAGCAAGGAATCACAAGAGGAAGCAAACTATCTGGCCTTGCACATACATGTAAGCCTTTTCTCCCTATTATCCACGCATAAATATGCCTCACAGTTTGGCTCACTATTAGAAGTATTTAAATCGCTTATGCCCCTCTTAGCTCCCCATATCCTGGGCAAGCCGTCGCCTTTAGAAATTTTTCCCCTGCATGTCATGCTAAATACGAAAGCCTTGTCGCACTTAATTGTGCATAACAATGCTTCTGGTATCGAAACGCTGTTTGACTCTTTAACATCACCTTCCATAGCTTCTGCTGTGCCTTGGACATCGCTCATTCAACAGTTCATTTTTGTCCCCGCTATGTTTTACCACTGCAAGCAGAGAGCCTATAAAATGCATTCCAGCCTCAGTTCCTCCCGGGCTTCCCCGCTCCTCCTGTCCTTAGAATTGCAGCATCTACATGACTTGGCCGCAGATCCAAAAATGCTCTTGGTTTGTGTGGATGGCTTAATCTCAAATCTTCCAGCGAGGATCCAAGCGGGTCTGGTCAAGACACTCCAAGACATCATCATCGATTTAGACGAAGCCACCTACAGCATGGCAAGCAAGCACGAAGTCACGCTCATGTGCATTGCCTTTGCCTTGCGCATTTACTTATTTTTAAAATCAAATCCTCTCAAACATGCATCAGAAGAAGGTGAAGCACTAGTTGAAATAACTATCCAACAATGCCTTTCGACATTGCCTGAAAGTGCATATAAAAAAGGCTTGCTCCAGATCATTGAGGCCGCCGACGTGCCTCAAGGGCAACGATTTCCTTCTCAGATAACTCTAAACAAGAAGTTAAACATCCCTTCAATACCCAGCAGGCCGCTACCCTGCGTGGTAAATACCTGCCCTTGTTGCCCAGACTTATCACCAAGTGATTTACCATCCTCTTTTTTGACCAAAAAAGCCTTACCCGAAGAATTGCCTAATTTTATGGCTAACTTCTTATCGGTTTTTCCTGAATTTAAAAAGCGGGCCAAAAACCTAGAAGATGGATTTGTGGCCATCTCATCCGAAGAGGCAATCCCAGAGATCGATTTAAAGGAAGATGTTGAAAAAAAAGAGGCTTCTGGGAAAGAGGAGGCTTCAAAGATCGCCTTGGCCATTGCTCCGCTTAAAACAAAAGCCAGCTCTCGATTGGCCTTCGTTTGTTCCCATCAAACCAAAGCCCCTTGATTTGTAAAGGATTAGGATCTGAGCATGCTTTACTAATACACGATAAGCATCAAAATTGAGGGTGAAAGAATCCTATTCTTCACCCCCGAACGGGGGTGGGGGCATGTAGCCCAGGGCAAGCGAAGCGCAGCCCTGGGAAAGCTATGAAGGGTATTGTACCCCTAAAATGGGGTACGGGCTGTGTTATATTAAGCAAAGCTTTTACCATATCTGCTATATATACCCCTATATCATTTCATAGACTTCCTGCAAATGCAGCCCGCCCCCCTTTCAGGCATAGTGTTACATATCTTTTTGGCATTTTTTTCTGGACAAACTACGCGTTACGAAATTGCCTCCATTCATTGGGGTCTGGCTTGTTATTTTGCATTTTGAACACCGCCCAAGGAATGACATAAAAAGCGTTTCAAAATGCAAAATTGCAAGCCAGACCCCAATGAATGAAGGCAATTTCGTGACGCGTAGCTTGTCAAGCAAAAGATGTGTGTAACACTATGCCTTTCAGGGGTGCTATATTTATCATTATCTTTCCAAGGCTAGTACGAGAAAGGCCTTCAGCCTTTTTGGCTGGAAGAAGAAAATAATTCGAAGTAGCATTTGCAATGCCACTCAAGCCTCCATAGACAATTTCACCCCTTATGGCAATGCGAGCTGGTGCATTTTGCTCAGCTAAAATTTGACTCGGCACAGAGGGCAAAACGCACTTTTGCTGCTTCCTTTTGTGGTGGAAGAGAACGCAAGACTGAAATAGTAAAGCCATTCCAAAAAAACCTACCATGAACCAGACGTCGGAGTTAGCGGCTTCTCCATCAGAAAAGATCAGAAAACGCCCTTGGAAAATGCACAAGATTATGGTTTGTATAAAAAATCCCCCAAGAACATACATAAGCCATTTTGACGACTTATTTTTCCCTTGTTTATTTAGGAAAATTCCCGCGAAAAGGCCAAGTAAGATCAGACACATGCCGGCAATTTGGTGTCCGGTTACAATAAATCCAAAAGAAGAACCAAGTAATAAAAGCAGCAATGGGTTGGGGAAAACCGAACTGGCATTTTGAAAGGTGAAGGTTATACCTAAGGAAGTATGCTGCAAGGTGCGAGAAGTTATGATCATCATGGCTACGTTCAATAGTCCGGCACAGCAACCTATACCCAAGACAACTGGATTCCATGCACTTGCGATAAGATCTGGGCGAATAAGGAAAGCAGCTATAAAGGATATTAGGTAATAATAAAATAAATATTGATGTATGTTAGAGCTAATTGATGAGCATCTTCGGAAAAAAAAGTTGGAAAGAGAACCGCAGCAGGCGGCTATAAATGGAAAGTCGTGAGCACTTCTGCATTACTCATATCGGATCGCCAATCGTCCTTGATATTAAGTTCATTGAGGATTAGTTCACACCAGCAATAAATTGCAATGATTTTGAGTTCTATTTCCGCTCTTCTTGTATTGAAAGTTTAAGTTTGCACTCAAATTTCAACACAGGAGAGCCTTTTTTGTCACCTAACATAAGACTATAGATAAGTTGAGAGGGTCTTAACTGACAACACATCCGCAGGGCGATTTACGAACCTTTTTGTTTGGAATTGGATTTACAAAATCCCTCCTTGTAGAAGTAGCAGCGTCTTTGGGGCTAAGTGTAATGCGGAAGCTCTCTTGATTCTCCATCACAGCTTCTACATGGCCGGTTCTATTGGGAGGCCAAGCAGATAAAGGCTTTCCGGGCTTTACGGCTTCCTTTCTAAGGACTTTTTCATCATCAGCCATATCAACTTTAACGATGGGCCCTATGCCTCCAAGTTCAATCTTTCGAGCAATGTAGTGTTTTCGGCCGGGATCGACAAAGGGCATATAACTATGCAACAGATCGCTGTAAACTAGCGTCCAGGCTTCTATTTCCTTATTAGTAAAATCATTACCCAGGGTTGCTTTCAAGGAAAGAAGCAATGCAGTCCCCAACAAGTCGTAATATTCAGGCAAAATCCTTCTTGAATTGTGAGTTTTTGCAAGATTGAATATTTTTTTTTCAAACTCCTCTCCCTTCATTTTACCTGCATGTAACACGACAAAATTACATAACTGGGCAAGCATATGGGATTGAATCTTTGCATTATTAGTAAAATAGAGCCTAAGATTGGGGGCCATTGAATAGAGACAATCGTAAAAATTATCAAAGAAAAATGAAAAAGGTGATTTTTTCAGATTATCCCTGACATAGCCTTCTTCCTTTGCAGGTATTAGAGGTGATTCATAAGGTTCTTTTTTTTCCACCTTTCTTTCGTCTGCAGCAGCCATTCCTTTGGCGTCTTCTTCTCTTTTAGCTTCAGGTTCAATCTTCGTTCTAAATGCTTCTGCTTTTTTCTCTCCTCCAACCGAAGACCTTGCGTTAAATACACTTTGGGCGGCATCAAAAACGGTTTTGGCTCCTCCCTCCTTATCCAACTTAGTGTAATCTCTATATCCTTGAGATTCTCCTGTTTTTATTCTATCCCAAGAGCGCCTGATTATTTCTGCTATCTCATTATCGACTACAGGGTTTAATGGGCACCACGATGGAAATGGATTGTGACTGGGCAATGCAGGGCTATAAAATGAAACAAAATTACTCATATGAACCTATCTCTATTTTCTGGTTGTTTTGTAGGCTCGCGACTTAATTCAAAGTCAAACTTCATCCCTGCAGTCAAATGACTATAGGGGTATATGTATACCAGGGCAATCGCATGAAGAAGTCTATGTGTGATCACCTCGCTGATTACTCGACTTTATGATTTAGCAGGTAAATCGCCTTTTGTCATTCCCAGATAGTACTCCATGTAGAAAAATCATTCCATGCTTTTGTTGCTTGTTTTAGAAGAACTAACATAATAGTTTGATGTTAAACGAATTGAAAAGATCAAACATTTTTTAGATGCATTTAGGGAGTGTTATACCAGAGAGCGGGTGATTTTTAGGATAATCCTCCACACAGTGGTTGAAATTGTGTGGTTGTGTCAATCGCCTGAAAACCTATAGCTTCCTGCAGTGCATCTGAGTGTTCATTATCGTATTTTTGTCACAAGCTGTGATTACCTGAAGAAGGCTCTCCCGCTTTAGACCTCGAAATTTTAGTCTATACGCCATTTCTACTTAGCAGGAATACTACCTCCCAGTTTTGCGCCTGCAAAGACATTTTAACTCTTTAGATTAAAAGATTTAGATGTTAAAACAGCTATTAATATTTATTTAGATCCAGTTTTGAATAAAGTTGAAAATGGTGTTTTTATGTCT
>PLSG01000322.1 GCA_003164155.1 Parachlamydiaceae bacterium
TTTCTTTTCTTCGTTAGCAGAAATAGTCTAACAAGTGAAATGGTCAACCTTGAATGGATGAATGCCTTGATGAAGCAAGTAAGGGGTGAAATTAGATTCATTCCTATTAAAATTGACGATTGTTTAATTCCTTCAATTTTACTTCAAAATTTATACATCAATTTATATGGTATCGGATTGGAGTTTGCATTACGTCAGATAATCGACGTTATAGCAGGAAAGAATACATACAGGCCTGGTGAACTTAAGGGATTTCAGAATATTAGAGCCTACATTTCTGGGTCACCTAAAGAATTTACCGTTGAATTTCGCGCAGAGGCTTATACTGAACCTCATTCTAAATATTTGATATTACTTAACAATGAAGAAGAGGATGTTGATTGCGGGACATCCACAAATGGTTTATTTATGAAAGGGTTTCAAAAAGATTTAATCTTGAGCGATGGCAGATCGGCTAACGGCTTTCACATATCACGTAGCGAGGCTACTTCGCCTAATTTCCCCTTTCTAGCTGTGCTTAAAGGGAAAGGAGAAAAACAGATAGAATTTATTGGAGCTATGAAAGCAATTTCAAATGAAACATTTGCCTGTGTTCCGGTAATTCCGGTATAACCCAGGCGACTCTAGTTTTGCGCAAAAATTTTAAGATTTAAATAATGAAAGAGGCCAGGGCCAGAAGGGGCTGAAAGAGGCCGAGGCTGCATAACTGCGTAACTTTAATGTTATGCAGCCCCGGCCTCTTTCCTTAACACTCAGCCGAATTCCCTACGTGTAGAAGAGAGAACCGCCGCCCAAATAACTAAAAGTTTTAACCTCGTGGTTCTGATTAGCTTTTGCGATTTACCGGTTCTGAAACGCAGTTTTTGTAGCATTCATAATGTAATTCACAAAATCCAATATATGAGATTGGCTAACAACAAATACTGTTTTATTATGAGTATCTTTGTAGCGTTCGTCTGAGAGATTGAGTGGTCCAGAAGGAGGGCGGCCGACATGAACAATTTCGTCTCTAAAATCAGGGCCAAATCGTAAAATTTCAGCATGGGTAATAGCGGCATAAGGAACGGGTTTGATGTCAATTAACTTGGTTAGGCGAGCCCTGCTATTGATATCACTTTTGCTATAGGTGGCGGCAAGAAGCTTTGCATTTGTAACGATTACGGGGATAAAAATACGGTGAGCTTGACCAACCCATTTATCATCATTCAATTGGCTATGAATTAAGGTCTCAATATTAAATAATGATTGTCTGACGGCATTATGAACATATTCTTCACGATTACTTCTTGCAGGCACACCAGAAGAGGGTTTGTTTTTCTCACCAGTGTTTGATTTTCGTACTAATGTCTGAGTTTCATCAATTTCTTGTACTTCAACTACTTGTTTGGAAACACAAGTTATCTTTGGCATTGAGCAGTTCTTGACTGCTAGCTTCTTACTTAAGCCGGGACCAGTTATTAAGTGAAGATCGCTCTTATCCTGAGGATTCTGTAGAAAAACCCAATCGTAATCCGATCTTTTTGCCTCGATGTCGAAGACAAAGTTGTCTATTTGCACCCATAGGTCTATTTCAACCCTTCCACCTCCTCGATGAGGCGCGCCTGCAAAAATGTCCCCGGAATGAAGTGTTGCGCTTTGGTGTCCATTTAATAAGATTTCGCGAACGCTTTCCTCTAAAATGAAACCTTCAAAATTCACAAGGTTAAGAAATGCTTCACGCTCAATGTCTTTTTCAAACCATCCGGCAATTTTGACTTCTGAAGTGATAGATTTCGTGTTCATTTGAGGATCCTGTTTTTTAAGAGGAGTTACCCGCCACATATCCGCCACACGCGGCAAAAACTGGAATTTGTGGTATCGTTTAGATTTGACGTAAGTCTCTGAAAGAAAAGAGTCTGGGTGAAAGGATTTGAACCTTCGACCCCTTGCACCCCATGCAAGTGCGCTACCAGGCTGCGCCACNNCTAGCCAAGCTGCGCTACACCCAGACAGAAAGATTAGACGGCGGCCTGTATTCCTTCGAATTGCAAGTCAGCCTTTTTGAATTCGCGCACAGCGATGCGTGCACATTCCTCGATGATTTTTTCCAACGGATCGGCGGGATCAACTTCCGCGGCAGAGATGTCCACCGAGATAGAAGCTGTAAATAGAACTCCTCCGCGCACGCCATTGGCTTTAAAGTTTGCGAATATGCCGTCCTTCTTCTTGGTCACATTTTTGAAGTGGATGATGTTGTTTTCGGCAATGTTTTTCATAGTCCCAGGTCCCGTTCTATTAGGATAAATTCGCTCTTTAAATTAATGGGCTTTATCGTAACCGGGAAGCCCTTTTGCCGTCAATTGAAAAAATGGCCATTTCTTATTTCTAGAGAAAAAGTGCTCGAGATTGTATCCTATACAGCATCTCAACAGATGCATTTCAGAAAAATGAATGGGAGATNNAACAGTTTAGAGCCCGGCTGGCGAGAAGTCCTTCAAAATGAATTCAAACAGCCTTATATGGCCGAGCTTGGCCGCTTCTTGCAGGCAGAGTGGGCCTCGGGAACGCCAATTTATCCTCCCCAAAACTTGATTTTCAACGCCCTCCAGCAGA
>PLSG01000130.1 GCA_003164155.1 Parachlamydiaceae bacterium
TCGACCGGGAAGGTGAATAAGGCCGTAAAAAGGTTAGGCCGAGCATTTTCCATTTCTCGATTACAAAAAGGCAAATTCCGCTAGAGACTCATCGCGCTGCTCCATGCGGTGGCGCACCACGACCCCACCGGCAAAGACCAGGCACATATAGAGCATGTATAGGGGAAAGGCAAAGCTGCTAACTCTGAAATAAAAATCAAATGAGGTGGGCGTGTTATACACGAAATTCAACAAAAATCCCGTATAGGCATTGTTGAGGGCATGTAGCAGGTCAGCTAAGGGCGGCAGGCATACAGATGACGCCAAGGCTAATAATAGCAGCAGCATGGCGAAACTGACCAGGAAGGGAAAAAACAGATTATATGCCAAGCTGAGCCACGGAAACTTATGGAAAATATAGAGCGTCATGGGGAAGGCGATTAAATTTACCGCTATGGCCAAAGCCAGGGCCTGTTTAATAAAGATGAGCAAAAGATAGCCGTGCTGATCGATCCACGTCATGTCGACCATCTGGCTTAAACTGCGTTTGCGCCATAGATACTGCAGACCCTTTGCACAAGGAGAGTAAAAAAGCAAAATAGCCGCCGTGATCAGAAAGCTGAATTGGAATCCTAGATTTTGGCATTGCAGAGGATCGATGAATAGTACGATCAAAAGGGCTAATCCTAAAGAATTTAGGGCAAAGCTTTGCCTTTGCCCTATATAGCCCATTAGCAGCACGACGATAGTTATCCAGGCGCGCATGATCGAAGGGCCGCAGCCTAAGAATAAAAAATAGGCGGTGAGCAGCCCGATCAGCACAAAAGGCGTGTATTTTTTTGGGAAGGCGAAGCGCAAAAAGAAGCCTAAAATAGCAGCTATGATCCCAAAGTGAAATCCCGAAATGGCCATGATGTGCTGCAAGCCAAAACGGCTCAATTCTACAGATAATTGACGATCGTCGAAGTCTCCTGTAGCTATGCCGGCCAAGAAGTTGGCTTTTGCCTGACCGTGTATCTGTCTATGGATATATGCAGAAAGTTGGGTTTTTGCCCAAAAGCGCTGTTCGGCCAGGCTATATGTCCCTTGGATTGATTGCCAGGGCATGTTTTTATGTGGGGAAAGCCGGTAGTTTCCCGGGGTAATTTCCTTTAACCTAGCTCGGACAATGTAGTCTCGATCGGCCTTTGGCCTGATCGTCGATTCGTTTTGAGGCAAGCTCAGCCTAAAGGGGAGGTTGCGCGCCAGCGTCTCGCCGCCTCCTTCCCATGTTTTTGGCAATGCGCCTTCTTGTGTGGTTTTAAAGGCGACTAGATTGCCTTTATATGTCCACGTTTTGGCAAAGGGGGTTCTTGAAGAGGATAGCGCATGGATCTCTATCTGCGCAAGGCCATCCAGGCCCTCAGGCGGAAGTCTGGGGAATCGGTAGGTGTACTCTACGTAGAAAAAAGAGGTGCACGCAATGACTAGCATCAAAATAACACGCTTATGAATCCCTTCAGAACGCATGGCAGCCGGCAAAAACAGCGGGAATGCCAGCAGGCCCAAGGGCAAAATTAAGATCAGCTGTTCCGTCTGAAATCCATATAGGGCTCTTTGCAAAGCAGCCTGAACTCCTAAAAGCATGCCCAAGGCATAGAACAAAGCGGGGTGCTGCCGCCAAAATCTTCCGGCTATTTCTCCGGCTGCCTCACATACTCGATACATGTGGTCTAAATTTGCACTTCAAAAAGGCATTTGCCTTGCAGTCCATTTTCGGCTTTCAAGGAGTTAGAGGAGCTCTCTGAGGCCACAGCGGCAAACATGTTTTCTTGAAGTTTGGAAATGCCTGGGCTCATAACCATTTTTTTACCTTTTTGATCCAGCGGTTGATCCAGCGGCCACGAAAGGATGGCCGAGGAAAAAGCGCTCTTTATTTCAGGCGCTTGGGTTTTTATACCTGCGCGGGCACGGTTTGATGGTGCAGATGTCTTTGGAGGAGTGATCGGCATGGGAGCTTCATATAGAAGCCCATGCGAGTGGCTGCCCAATATGCTATCGCTGTGCAGCATGTCGCTCGGGATAACATCGCTGTGCATTTCGGTGAATATTTTTTTCCAAGCCGGATCTTCATTTTGGATAAGCAGGGCGTCGAGCAAAGCATGCAATCCCCATGAATACTCCTCGGGCACTTGATGAAAAGGGCCGTTTCTTTGATGGTTATGGCAGATGATGAGGTAGCTGTAGAGCACAAGCCCCGTTGAGGTGACGATTTTGCGGGCCTTTCGATCGAGTTCTATTACTTCTCCCAGCCAGACAAAGATTTCTGAAACTTTTAACGCCGCGACATCTTGGTGCAGCATGGCGCGGTCTTGAGCGCGCAGCTGTGACGCCTGGGCACCGAAGAGAGAGGTTTGGGCAGAGGCGATAAGCCCATAGGCCAAGGGAAAAATATGGCATGGCGAATAATCTAACAGCACAATATCCACTAAAGAGGTGGCCTCGGGGGTAACTTTGCCTGGATCTTTAAAACTGACTCGCGTTAGTGCGCCCTCTGATCTATTCATCAGCTATGCCTTTGGGTTTCTCGATTTTATGACTTGTCAAAAAGTCATAGAATCGAGTGTATATGAGCGGCAGTATAGATAGAAAAGACATGGGTCGCAATCTTTTTTTTGGCAAGATTCAAAGTTGGGTAACAGGCGGGCTTAACAACCCTTATGCGGTTTATCTTTGAAGCATGTCTAAATTTTGGGCATGGTTCAAAATAGGGAAGCACTTAGGAAAAGAATGGCCGCAAAAGAACACAAAAGAAGAGAAGTAGAGTTATAACTCTCGCTGCATGAGTTCCTTTTTTGTGTTCTTTTGCGGCCATCCCTTTGGATTTGAGGGTTAGCCGTATGCGGTTTATCTTTGAAGCATGTCCAAATTTTGGTTGAAGGTAAATAATTTTTGTGTTTAATTATGGAATAAGGGCCCATGCATGCTCTGCCTAGCTGAACATATGGGAACAGTACAAAACTAACTTTCTGATCCGTAAAGTGCAAAAGCTAATAGGCTCGCGTGCGCTATCTAGAAATTTTAGGTCAAAACTTCTTGGGGGGGTTGACCAGTTAGGAACAGGTTACCGATGAAATTAATTTTCTATTTTGTTTTTTTTGGGTGCTTGTTTTATGCCATGTACTTATACATGCCCGAAACTTTTGCCACACTTTTGTCGTGGGTTAAGGATCTCTTTGACTATGTAGCTGGATTATTCGGAAAGAAGGCCAGCAGAGCGGCATAAAAAAAAGCCCATTTAAATTTAATGCTCTTAAATTTAAATGGGCTTGTAATCGCTAGGGGTGAACGGTCGGGCGGCTATAGGCGAAGCGCATTAGCAAGCTTCTTGCAATACTTTGCGCTTGTCTAAATAAGTGTCGCGATATAGTAGCACTTCTTTTTGATGTACGACCCAGGCAGCACCTTTGCGGGTAGCTTTCATCAAGCCTACGCGCGTGGCATAATAGATCTTTTGAGCGGGTACTTCTAGCATTTCAGCAACTTGATTAATGGAGTAGTAGCCTTTGCTATTATCAAATAAAAGTTTTCCGCGGTACATAGATTTGGAACGGGAGTACTTGTGTTCACGATAAGCGGCTAGGTCATCCACGTGAATTGTCCAACGTGAAGCTTCTTTTTTAGCTTTTAGCTTATTCAATTTAATAGCTACGTAAATTGCCTGGCGAGTCACTTGGTTAATTTCAGCTGCTTCTGTAATGGAAACTAAAGCTTTGTCTTGTTTATTTTTAAGGGTTGAGTTGTTCTCTTTTTTTGCCTTCTTAGCCATTTTTATAAACTCCTTTAGAGTATGGTTTTATGATTTAAATCTTAATATTTTAGTACTGCGTTAAGTCGATCGAGTGAGATTACAGCGTTTTCTTCATTGCTTCACTCTTTTGTCAAATAGATGTTAATGATTATCTCATATAAATGAGTTGAATCAAGTTTTTTTTTCTCCAATTTTCATATTCGCGCCAAAAAGCCTTTTTTTACCTGCCCTGGATGCACTTTTATACCCTAAAATCCTAATCTTAAAAGATGTAAATTCCTTATCTCAGGCGCATAAATTCAAGAAAGTTTAACACTCTGTCTAGGAAGTATACCTGGCGGTGTATCTATAAGATATTGAGGGTTTGGGCAGCCCGAAAGCTTCCCCACTTGCATCATATAACACAAGAAGGAGCAGGAAAAAATGACGTCCGCACACTCCCCCACAGTCCGCTGATTTGCTTTTAAATTTCCTCTTTATGTTTTTTGTTCCTGCTCCCAAGAGCAACAGGGGCAGAAAGTGGGCGACTTTAACTCGAAAACTTGCTATGATGTCCTACATTAGAAACTAGCGCATTTTTTTTGAGGATAGGGGTTTTAGATGAGACGTATATTTTTTGCTCTTTTGATCCTGTTCGCATCGCAAGTAGAAGCTGCTGCCAAGCTGCCTAATATTAATGCCCACGATGTGACGGTTAAAGTTAACGAAATTATGAAGGCGCATGCTTCATATAAAAAGCTCAATCCTCTCTTGGTTAGGCGGATTTTACAAAACTATATTGAAGAGTTAGATCCCGCTAAGACCTATTTTATCGAATCAGATATCCATGAGTGGCTAGAGCCTTCGGATCAAGTGGTCGAACACGTGCTGGAGGGGTATGCCTCAAGTCAATTTGATGTCTTTGAAGATATTCATGCGCGCATGCTGCAGGCGATCGACCGCAGGGCGCAGCTCGAAAAATCAATCGATATAGCGAACTTGCCTAAGCATGTGGATGCTTCAGAGTTTAAGGATATGAAATGGGCCACGAGCGAACAAGAATTAGTCGAACGCCTGAGAAAAATCAAGGCTTTGCAAATTGAAACCACAGCTAAGCTAAGCCCCGATCTTAAGGATAAGGCTATGCAGAGAATAGCCAAACGGCAAAATAAATACGAAGAAGAGCTGCGCGTGCTAAATCCCACCATGCGTCAGCAGCTCATCTACTCCAACGTTTTGAAAGCTAGCGCCTCGGCCTTGGACACGCATACCGTTTATTTTACTCCTGGGGAGGCGGCCCAATTCATGATCAATGTGCAGCAACGCCTTTTTGGCATCGGAGCTCAGCTTAGAGACGATCTCAACGGCTTTACTGTGGTCAAAATTGTCGAAGGGGGGCCTGCGGCAAGAACTAAGCTCTTGAAACCTAAAGATCGCATTATTGCGGTG
Organism: Parachlamydiaceae bacterium; assembly: GCA_003164155.1. GTDB lineage: Bacteria > Chlamydiota > Chlamydiia > Chlamydiales > Parachlamydiaceae > BOG-1457. The sequence continues at coordinate 5,198 of PLSG01000130.1, forward strand.
AATGGCGAGCCTGTGATTGGCATGGATATAGTCGACGCGGTAGAGCTCATTCGCGGCGCAGAAAATACGCCAGTCACCTTGACCGTCATACGCGAATTGACTCCTCCTGTGTTAGCCGCTGGGGGAGAGGTGGATGCTGTGGGGGCCCTTCCCACGGAAGAAGCCTTGCAAATTATGGTCTTGCGTGGAGAAGTCATTATTACCGAAGCCCGCTATGAATCTTCTTATGAACCCTTTGGCGAGGGGGTCATCGCCACCTTGCGCCTGCACTCTTTTTATCAAGACGAGGAGCACTCCTCTGCTAAAGATTTAGAGAGCGCCATTAATCTATTGAAAGAAGAACACAAAGTCTTGGGCGTGATTCTCGACTTGCGCTATAATTCGGGAGGATTGCTAGCTCAAGCCGTGGATGTGACGGGATTGTTTATCACCAAGGGCACAGTCGTATCTATTAAGGATGATACCGGCTCAATCCAGCACTTGCGGCATATGGACAGCAAAGTTGCTTGGGATGGACCGCTCATCGTCTTGGTCAACCGCGCCAGCGCTTCAGCTTCAGAGATTGTAGCCCAAACTTTGCAAGATTATGGTCGTGCGCTAATTACAGGAGATGACCATACTTATGGCAAAGGATCGTTCCAGACTTTTACCCTCACGGGAACTTCCAAATCGGGAGTTAACCAGCAAGGGGAGTATAAAGTTACCCGCGGCAGGTATTATACCGTCTCGGGGAAAACTCCACAGCTTGTGGGTGTGATCCCAGATGTCGTGGTGCCTGGACCGCTATCTGAAGTGGAAATAGGCGAAAAGTATGCTAAATATCCCTTGGAGAACGATCAAATCAAAGACAATTATGACGATGATCTTTCGGACATCCCTTTCTTGCAGCGCAGTAAAATGCGCGGGCTATATAAGTTTGATCTGCAGAAGCGCTTGGATACCTACACCCCCTTTTTAGCTACGCTGAAGAAAAATTCTGAAATACGCCTAAAAAACAACATCAACTATCAAAATTTTTTAAAAGAGCTGCTAAAAAAAGATAAAGATGTTGAAGAGGATGAGTCAGAAAATTTCGGGCAAAATGACTTACAGTTAACTGAAAACTATAACATCATGAAAGATCTCATCATACTCATGCTGCAGCAATAGACCTTAAAGGTGCTTTCTACCGCCGCCGCGGGACCTTGTTGCAGCCGTTTAGAGCGGCAATGCGGTATCCTTCGGCATAGGTGGGATAGTTGAAAACCTGGTCGATGAAGTAGTCAATCCGGGCTTTGAAGCTCATGGCTACTTGACCGATGTGTATCACTTCCGTCGCGCTCCGTCCGATGATGTGGATGCCCAGGATTTCCAAGGTTTCGGCATGGAAGAGGATCTTAAAGAGGCCGACGTTGCTTCCGGCAATATGGCTGCGGGCTATTTCATAGTAATAAGCCCGGCCCACTTCGTAGTGGAAGCCAAGTGCTTTCAGTTCTTCTTCGGTGTAGCCGCAGCTGGAGATCTCGGGAATCGTATAGATGCCTGTAGGGTATTCAGCGGGGAAGAAATGGGTTTTGGCCCCGAAAATATCGCGTGCGGCCAGCCTGCCTTGCTCCATGCTGGTTGAGGCCAGGCTAGGGCCTCCGATCACATCGCCGGCGGCATAGATGTGCGGCACAACCGTTTGAAAAAGGGCATTCACCGGAATATATCCCTTGGCGTTTAGGCTTATGCCCGCCTTGTCAATAGCCAAATCATCCACATTGGCGGTTCGGCCCAAGGCGTACAAAAGCACATCGCCTTCTAGTTCAGATCCATCTTTAAAGCGCACATAAGCCTTATTATTTTTCTTGGCTATTTCCTCTGGTTCTTTGCCGCCTATGAACTTCAGTCCAATGTTAGTTAAGGCCGTTTGCAGATGGATGCCTATTTCATGGTCCAGCAAAGGCAAAATATGGTCTCTGCGATCCACGACGGTGACAT
>PLSG01000046.1 GCA_003164155.1 Parachlamydiaceae bacterium
CTTTGCGTTAAAATTTCCTAGGTTCTGTGACCGAAAGTTTTCGCTGTACAGGTGAATACAGCCTAAAGATGGATTGCTCATTTCCGGGAGCCCACCTCGGTCGACTCACCCCCTTCTTTATGTGAACTAATCTGATGCAAATATCCACAAAGCAGTATAAAAACATTGTTTACACGAAAAACATCTATTATTATGTTTTTTTTATCATTGATGCATTTATCAAAAACCCATATACTCCTCTCTAAAAAAAAGAGAGCCTAAGCATATGTCTTTATATTTTTCTCCAGCACCTTTTTTTGCCACCTATCCCCTATTGCCGCTTGCATTAGAAGCCATCCAAAAAACAGCTGATCGCACACCATATAGCCAAAAGCTCAGCAAAGAACAGGATGAAAGGCACAAGCGCATATGCACAATGCCCATAGCTCTATCTCCTCATAGCGCCATGCGTGTGGAAAGTCTCAGAGAGCACCTGGTCAAAGAGCTGGCCAGCCTGTTGGTTGATCCCGGCTGGATAACGGGAGAAGCCGCCAGCCACATACTCGTGAATGAACCTTACAGCCTCATAGAACTCTACTTTGGGATAGGCGAAGCGCCTTTGAAATTGGTCGCGGAAACGGTAGAAAAGTTCGTTCGCAGGATATATGCAAGTGATGGTAAGGGAGCATCCGGCTGCCCCATATACACAAAAAGCCGTATTTTAGACGGCGATTGCGCCCTGATCATCTACTTGCCGGGGATCCCCCACATCAAGTTATCCTTTTTAGCTAGCTATCCAAAAGCGTTGCAAGTCCAAGGCCGCCTTTGCGCGGAAAGCTTTCAGATTGCCCTCTCTGAACCCGTGATCCAATGCATCGATGAGGCAGGAGCGCCCCGCGAAAGGGCTTTTTTTGAAGAGTGCCTAACAGCCCTGCGCAGCAAGACATTTAGCCTTATGCCTACGCCAAGCGAGAGCAACTTGCTATCCCTCGTAGTGCGCAAAATGACTCAAGGCTATGACATTCCCCCAGGCTATGTGAGCAGAGCCCTAAGCCAGATGCTTCCCCGCCAAGGCTTATCGCTGAAAAGCCATTTTAAACGCCTGGAAAACAAGCTCATGCCCTTTTTCCAACGGTGTCATGCCCAAAGCCCCCAAAGCACATTAGTGGGGATGCTGAATATGCTGAGCATTTTCAATCGCTGCGAAAATACGGCCGTGCGATGGCATTATATGCAGTTTGGAGCAGACCTGATAGAGAAAACCTTGCGCCAAAAATTTGCCTTTAGCGCATTTATTAAAGCGCAGCCCGCCCTGGCGGCTTCTTTTTTAGATTGCTTAAAAGGCTTATTGTTTTATGAGCTATGCACAACTAAAGCTAAAGGGGCACTATCTTTCCAGTGCACCGTCCATCCCTTTTCTGTGCTCACTCCCGCCTCCCCTATGCGGCTGAACTTAGCCACTGCAGGGCAGCTGGCCACATTGCAACTATCATCCCATCCTATGGAACAAGCCCTAGCATTTACCAGCAGCTGGCTGCAGCTAGAAGAGGCATGCAAAGGCAATTTTAGAGCCATTTTGCAAGAGGCCTGCAGTTTTTTAGGCCTTTCCTCGCAGCTTGTAGAAAAAAAAGCGCACGAAATGGGCCGAAGCTATGCTGGCATATTCGACACGCCTTTTATGCAAACCACTTTGCAAGATCAATACGCCGCCTGTGCTCCGCATAACTTGCTCATCGGCCAATCATCCAAGGACCTGGAGGCGCTGAACCTGCTGCTGGAAGGCGCAGCCAACCCCAAATCACTGCTCTCTGCATGCATAGCGCGCTCAATCTCGCAAGCCCTGCTCGCCTTGCATGCCAATCCCACAACAGATTGCCTTGAAAGCATCTACGCGCTTTACTCTATAGCCCAAAAGCACGCCCTCTTCAGCTCCACGAAGAACCAACAATACCTGCGCCTGCTATTCGAAAAATCCCTGAAAAACCAAGACTCCTATCGCGCTTGCAGCCTCCACAACGCACTGAGCAGGCAAGCGCTCGGCCTGGAAAGCGCTTGGGACAAGGCCCATCTTTTTGAGCTGCTGCTCTCGGCCTTCAAAATATTGACGGCCCGCAATAAAAAGCTAAGCGCCGAAAACCTATCTCCCCAAATATGCCAAGAGCATGCTCAAGACGTCATGCAAACGCTTTTTAAACGGACAAATGAAAGGGAGTGGCCAGAGCAAGCCGCCCATAAATTCGTCGAGTATTCCCTGGCATTTTTCGGCAAGAAAAACCAGTATAGCGAATTCCCCATACATCTGCAGAGCATTGCCAAGCTGATGAAAGGCAACCCGCACATTATGCATATTCTGGGAACTAAAGGTTCCGAGCTAGTCGACGCCATCATCGCCGAGGGGGAGAAGACCTGCCCAAGGCCGACAGTGCATATGCTCAAGCTACTGCTACAAAGCCAAATCAAAGAAGAGGTGGTCAATTCAGAAGCCGAAGAAAAGAAAGAGCATGCGGCTGAGCCAGATTCGAAGGAAATGAA
>PLSG01000464.1 GCA_003164155.1 Parachlamydiaceae bacterium
AGTAAGGTGTGGGCGATAGGGGCTATAATCATCACCATATTTTTGCTCATGGAAGCCACCGGTAGCTCGATGAGCACCTTGATTGCCTTTGGTGGAATTGGCGGTTTGGCTTTTGCATTTGCTTCTCAGAAAATCATTGCCAATATCTTTAGTGGTTTTATGATCTACTTAACTCGTCCTTTTTCTGTAGGAGATTGGGTGCTTCTTCCCGAACGCAAAGTGGAAGGCAATGTGGAAGAAATTGGCTGGTATATGACTCGGGTGCGCAATTTCGAAAGGCGGCCTATGTATATTCCCAACGCCATCTTTTCGGAGGTAGTCATCATGACTCCTTCGCGGATGAGCCATCGGCAAATTAAAGAGACCATTCGCGTGCGCTATCAAGACCTGCCCATTCTAAATGGCCTCTTAAAGGACATTAAAGAGATGTTGCAGCAGAACAAAGAAATCGATCTTTCACAGCGTATCAACGTGAACTTTGTCTCTTTTGGTCCCTACGCCCTGGAAATTGTGATAGATGTATATACGCAGACCATTGGCGGCGAAGGCTATAACCAACTCAAACAAGACATCTTATTTAAAGTGGCTGACCTGGTTAAGCAGCATGGAGCCGAAATTCCCTGTAAACCCCTATCATGAATGATGGCCTGTTCTATTGCATTCCTCCCCCATCGAAAGGGGATGAATAAGATAGAATTGGGCCTCATATTTGAAAAACAAAAATACCGCGAAAGCGACGGGATTAGGCGCGCTGCATAGTGTGTATCGTGAATAGTCCAGCACCATGAGAAATTCCATTTTTCATTCGTTATATCTTTATTTTTATTTTAGAAAACAGCCGAATTTTAATGCGCAAGTTGTGTTGTTATATACTTTATTTTTTTTGCTTGCATAGAAAGTGTGTCAATAGCTATAAATGTATGTAATACAATTCAATCATTAATAAAATAGGAGCAGAGTAAGCAATGGCTAGTTCAATTCCATCGGGCAGCAGCATCCTTCCATNNTAAAGAACCAAACGTTGTTTGAGTCGAGATACCAGATAGACAAAATTATCTATGATTTTTTCATTCAATTTCAGTATAACGAGGGCTGGTTCGGATCTAAGGAATTGCAAGTATTATCTCTTGCCAATAAAATTAGATATTATCCTCCAGATTTAAAGCAAGATAGCAGCAAAATAGGGGTAACTGCTGTGGCACGGGCTATTGATTATATTAATAAAAAGCTGCTCAGTGAGCGACATCGCAAGGAATTGTCGGAAGATGAAACCAAAATGCTCCATCTAATTTCACAGGAAGCCATTCGATTGGCTAAAGATCTCGTAGCCCAAAAGGACTGCTATTGTGTGATTTTATAAATTTAGCTCTCCTTTGTATACGCGACTTTACACAAAAAAATTGAGCCTGAACAGAGTTTAGCCCGAAGACACTCCTATATAGTTTCTCCGGAGCTAGGTTTTCCCAAGAGTTTTTTTATGAAAAAGATTTAACAGCATTTCCGTCAGGAAATAAATGGCATTCACCCCCATGCGAGGGTGAATGAAATAGAACAGTTCTGCATTTTGAAAGTTCTAGAAGATTCCATCGAAAGCTACTGAGAGAGCATTTAGGCAAGTGCTCCAGATGCTTCAACTTGAGCTGCCGACAGTTTGCATTGGCCGCTGTCCCATGACTTCTTGAGGGCATCCATCTTCTTGTTGGATATGCCCCCCAGAAAATCTATGGAGCGCATCAGGCGCACGCGCGTGCGGTCTTTGCCTAGCACTTCGGCCGAGTCAAACAGTGGAGGCCCTTGCGTTTTGCCCATCAAACTGGCAAAAAGCAAAGGCATGATCACTTTTTTATGGTGGCAGCCGAACTTCTCGGCGACAGTTTGTGAGGCATTGTATAGGCCTTGGCGCCCCCAATCTTCTTGTGCGTCCATCTGCCAAATCAACGCTTGCAATAGAAAAGCGGCTTGCTCGGAAGTAACCCCTTTAATAGTAAAAAGTTCGGTTGTATAGGGGAGGTGGTTGATGAAAAAGAAATCGCATACCTGTATGAAGTCGCCGAAGGTTTTAATGCGCTGCTGGCAGAGGGGCATGACCTTCTGCATGAAGGCATCGTTGAAGCTCCACTCTTTTAAGCGCTCCCATAGGTTTTCCACGGGGATATTTTTAATCAGGTATTGCTGATTGAGCCAATCGAGTTTTTGCACATCGAAAACTGCACCGGATACTCCGATGCGCTTATGGTCGAATTCGCGGATGATCTCCTCAAAGGAATAGATTTCTTTATCTCCCGGCATGCTATACCCCATGAGTGTCAAGAAATTCAACAATGCTTCGGGCAGGTATCCGCTATCGCGGTAGAAGAATATGGAGGTAGGATTCCGCCTTTTAGACAGCTTCTTTCCGTCTTTGCCCAACAAAAGAGGCATATGCATAAAAGTAGGGGGAGTCCATCCAAAAGCGGTATACAAGAGGACGTGTTTGGGTGTGGAGCTCATCCACTCGTCACCGCGAATGACGTGCGTGATGGCCATCAGATGGTCATCGACTACATTGGCCAGGTGGTAAGTGGGAAATCCGTCCGACTTCAACAGCACCTGATCGTCTACATCCGCCCAAGGAAAGGCGATGCGCCCTTTGATGGCATCTTCGTAGACACATTCACCTTCTAGAGGCACTTTTAAACGGATTACGCAGGGCATGCCCGCAGCTTTCTTTTCCTGCACTTGTTCCGCCGTCAAGCAGCGGCAGCGCCGGTCATAGCCTTGTTTGCCCCCGCTTTTGGCGGCCGCCTGGCGCATTTCGTCTAATTCTGTGGCAGTGCAGAAGCAATGATAGGCAGTGCCGTTGTCCAAAAGCTTTTGGACGTATTCCCGATAGATATCAAAGCGCTCAGATTGGCGGTAAGGGCCGTATTCGCCTCCTATATCCGGACCTTCATCCCAGTTGATATTGCACCAACGCAGAGCTTGGTAGATATTTTCTTCGTATTCGGGACGGCTGCGCGTGCGGTCTGTGTCTTCGATGCGCAAGATAAACTTGCCACCATGATGGCGGGCAAAAATTAAGTTGAACAGCGCTATATAGGCTGTGCCTACGTGGGGATCTCCGGTAGGCGATGGAGCAATGCGTACGCGAACAGTCATCTTGATACCTTGTCTGGTAGGCTCGACCATAAAGTCGAGACAGGATTTTAAATATGTGGATAATTGTGATGCAAATATGCATTAGAAAGCAAGCTAAAGCTAACGACTTTACACCTGCATAGCTGCCCAAGCATGTTCGACCATAGTTTCTACAGCGGCATAGTGGGGACTCCAGCCAAGCTCCCGCGCGGCCTTGCTAGCATCGGCCACGAGAAAGGGCGGGTCCCCCGCGCGGCGGGCCCCTTCGATGACCTCCAGCGGCTTGCCGAGCACTGTTTCCACAGCCTCGATAACTTGACGTACGCTGAATCCCAGTCCGTTACCCAAATTATAGTAATTTGAGGGGGCGCCGGCGAGGATTTTCAACAGGGCGCTGTGATGCGCCCGCGCCAGATCGTGCACGTGGATGTAATCGCGCACGCACGAGCCATCGGGCGTAGGATAGTCTGTGCCAAAGATAGTCGCCGTATTGTGGCCGGCCAGCACGTTTCTCAAGATAATGGGGATGAGGTTATTTTCCCTTTTAGGATAATTCTTAATTTTTCCCGAAGGGTCCCCACCCGCCGCATTAAAGTAACGCAAAGCACACGTTTTGAATCCATAGGCCACAGCATAGTCGTGCAGAATCTTTTCCATCATCCATTTGGTTTCCCCGTAAGGGTTGATGGGTTGGCAAGGATGGGTTTCTGCTATGCGATTTTCTTGCGGAAAACCATACACCGCTGCCGATGAGGAAAAGATTATGTTTTTTACCTTGTGCTGGTGCATGCAGTCCAGAAGATTGAGCGTATAGGCCACATTATTGCGGTAGTACAAGGCGGGATTAGCGCAAGATTCCCCAACGTCAGTAAAGGCAGCGAAATGCATCACCGCATCGATGGAGTGGGAGGCAAAAACATTCTCTAAATCCTGCATGCAGCCGATATCTCCGCGGATGAATTTTCCCTGTAAAACAGTTTTTTCGTTTCCGCGGCTCAAATTGTCAAATACTATGGTGCGAAATCCTGCTTCTTGCAGAAATTGATTGACGTTGGAGCCTATAAAACCGGCTCCTCCTACCACTAAAATGTTTTTTTCAGGCATATGTCACTCCTAAAGATGTTAGGATAAACCATACAGAATTCAGATAATTTAGTACGCATAAAATTGGAGGATTTTAGCATGATTCAAAAATAGTCTCAGCGGGATAACACATACGCTAAAAAAAATGGTCGCAAAAGAACGCCAAGAACACGAAAAAGCACATTCTATTTTTGCCTTTTTTTGGGCGGGCGGGTTACCAGACTTTGAATCAGGCCAGAATTTTGCAGTTTTACTCTCTTCGCCTATTGCGTAATTAGTGGCGTTGAGAGACAATGCGGGAGGAGTATTTTATTACTTAGGAGTGCATGGATGGACGAAAGGGACAATCCAAGGGCGATAAAGCATGCCTTAGAAGACGGCAGAGATTTGAAATTTTCGCGCGAGCAGGGTTTTTTCGATAAGAGTAAAGTGGTCACATTCCTGATTGCCGCAGTTTTTTTTTTCAGTACTTTTGCCATGCTGCATTTTCGTGAAATACATGTGGATGTTCTCGAACCGGGAACTATTGCTCCCAAATATGTTGTGGCACAAGTGGACATTGAGTTCCTCGACGAGGAGGCTACGGCCATCCTCAGGCAAGAGGCTGTGCGCGACATAGGAAAGATATATCGCATCTCCGAAAAGAACATCCGCGCACGGCGCATGGAGTTTGAAAAATATCTGGTGAGCAATCCCGAGTGGCGTCAACAGTTTGCCGATAGTTCATTTAAGGAGATCTACAACGGCATCGATGTGCTGACGCGTGCTTTAGCTCAAGCCCGCTTTACCGACCCCCGCACGTTGACTAAGGTTAAGGAGGCTCACCTTGGGACGGCAGAATATTATCTTTTCACTCCGCTCAATATGTCCGAAAGCGCACCCTTACCCCAACATGTCTGGGATGCCATCCAAGAACAAACTCTGCCTGAAACAGCTTTTGATCGAGAGTCGAGCGCTTTTATTATTGCGTATTTCAAATCTAAGCCTTGGCTCTTAGAAGAAGATGTTCCCGCTCAACGCATTTTGCGCAAGCAAATCCAGTTGACCGTGCCCGATCAATATTCCTTTGTGAGCGCAGGCAATCGCCTCATAGACAAAGGTGAAAAGGTAGCCGCCCGCCATATTTCGATGTTACAGGCGATGAAAGACTCCTTGAGCGAGCGCAGAAGTCTGTGGAATCCTTTGACACTCTTGGGAAGCCTGCTGATGGCCCTTTTCCTGACGGGCATCTGTGCAGCCTATCTTTATGCCAACCACCCTTACCTGCTCAATTCCAACCGCAACTTGTCGCTGATTGTCACCATCATCGCCATGACTTTTATTTTTGCCAAAGTGGTGGAGTTTTTTCTGCTCAATGTCAAAAGCAACCTTTTTGAAGTCATCCACTATCCGCTTTTTATCCCCTTTGCCGCCATCTTGGTATGCAATTTGATAAATGCTCCTGTGGCAACCTTTGTGAGCGGCTTTTTAGCGGTAGTGCTTACCATGACTTTGGCTTTTGATAAAAGTGGTTTTATGATCATCAATATAGCCAGCGCCATAGTGGCTATTTTAGCTACGCATTCTCTGCGACACCGCAAAGAAATTTTCATCGTCTGCGCCCAGAGCTGGTTTGCTTGCAGCATAGGGATTATCGCCCTGTATTTTTATGAAAATACCATGTGGAGCTTTGCGATATTGGGCGATATTGCCGGATCAGGGGTCTTCATGCTTTTTACGGCCATCTTGGTGGTTGGCTTATTGCCTCTTTTAGAAACGGGATTTCATGTCATGACTGATGTTTCCCTGATGGAATACATGGACCCCAACCTCGAAATTCTGCGGCGTCTGAGCATCGAAGCTCCTGGCACCTATCAGCACTCATTGATCGTTGGCAGCATAGCTGAGGCGGCCGCCCTATCAATCGGTGCTAATGGGCTGTTTTGCCGCGTCGCCACGCTTTTCCACGATGTAGGTAAAATGACCACGGCGCAGTATTTTACGGAAAATCAACAGGGCATGGTAAACATCCACCAGCTGCTCACTCCGGCCGAATCTGCTCAAGTGATCATCGCACATGTCAGCGAAGGGGTCAAGCTAGCCAGAAAGGCCGCCTTGCCCGAACAATTTATCGATGTGATCAAAGAACATCATGGGACCACCTTAGTCTATTATTTCTATCGGAAACAGCTGGATTTGGTCGGCGCGGATAAGGCGCTGGTCGATGTGAAAAATTTCCGCTACGCCGGTCCTAAGCCGCGGACTAAAGAATCGGCGATCATCATGATCGCCGATTCTTTTGAAGCAGCCTCCCGTTCGCTGGAGAGAGCAGATGAAGAGTCTCTTACAGCTTTGATCAACCGGCTGATCCGGGAAAAGGCTGACGATGGCCAATTCGACGACTGCCTCCTCACCTTCGAAGAATTGGGCACGGTCAAGAAGACCATGGTCAAAACGCTGATTGCTTCGGGGCATTCGCGCATCAAATATCCTCTAAAAGAAGAATCGTGTGGGCGTCTATGAAATTCAATTTAGCTTTAGTTACAGGGGCTAGTTCGGGCATTGGGACGGCTTTATGCCACTTGCTGGCTAAACAAGGCATCGACTTGCTGATCACCGGCAGGGACCACGTCCGTTTGGAAGAGGTGGCTGTGAGCCTTCGCCAGTATGTGCAAGTCACCGTTTTGCCGCTGGATTTAAAGCTAGCGGATGAGCGGCGAAAGCTGATTGAAGCGGTACATAAAAGTGCGCCCGACTTGATTATCAACAATGCGGGCTTTGGACTGTATGGGGATGCGCTCACCTATACCACGCAAGAGCAGCTGGAGATACTGCAGGTCAA
>PLSG01000448.1 GCA_003164155.1 Parachlamydiaceae bacterium
CAGAGCTTTTTTAATTTCCCCCATTCCCATAGTATGCGCGCTTTAAGCCAAGCTGGTAGGTATCTTAGCCCGCGTTGTTTTAATAAAATTCCATGTATGTACCAACGCTCTTTTCGGGTAAGCTGCGGATAATATGGATTAGGCAAGCGGGTATCTACCAAAATGAGAAAAGGATCAGGCAGATTTTCACGCAGCATTTGATGCGCAATTTCATAAGCTATCAGCCCGCCTGAGCAGTAACCCAAAAATAAATACGGCGGATGTGGTTGAAGGGTTTGGATTTCAGCTCGGTATGCTTTGACCATATCCAGAAAACTAGCATACGGCAATAGGCCATCCTCAGTGCCTCGCGCCTTCAATCCGAAACAGTTAAATGACGCAGATAGCTGTTCGGCCAGAATCCGCAGGTTAAAAAGCTGACCAAACATGCCCGGAAAGATAAATAGATTCGGTAGGGACTTTTGGCAGGAATTGATCGCACAGTTTGAATTTGAGCTTCCCATGACCACTAAACTCTGATAAGGGAATGGATTTGCGGTGAAATTTCTCAGTCGAGAATGCAGCTTTTCAATCGTAGGGCTTTCTAAAAAGGCGTGTAAAGGGAGTTGAATTGAAAATTTTTTATTAATCAAGGAAAGCACTTCCGTAGCCTGCAGTGAGTTTCCTCCTAAGTAAAAAAAATTATCGTGAACCTCTAAAGAATCGCGACGCAATACGTGTTTCCAAATGTTTATCAGCGCGTCGGTTAGCTCATTTTTATTGGCCGGCAATTCTTGTGGACCATGTATGGGCAATAGAGGGGATTTCCGCATTTTATTTAACAGTTTCTCTGGATTCCCTGCGCATTCCGCGATTTCCTGATATAACTCATCCAAAGATATTGGGAGAGGGGGAATCGACTTAGAAGGTGGTATTTTTTGATCGTTTTGACTACTTATAAGATAGTCGATTTCAGCTGAACCTATACGCTCTGGAATGCTATCTACTTGCAGTTTAATTATAACATCATCTGTGCCTAGTTTTATTTGATCTCCGGCTAAAGTTTGATAAAACTGCCTTAAAGGCACGTTTTTTTCAGAGAAGCGATATTGTAACTCTAGGGTCGCTGCGCCAGCTTCTTTAGCATAACGGCTTAGAGCTAGCAGCATCTCATTTTCAACCTTTTTACCCAATACTCGGCAGCTCAAAAGAAAAGAATCGCAGACATACCTATTTTGTTGTAGATTAGCCATCATCAAACCGACTAGCCCATAACTCCCAAAACGGTCTTCGACACAAACCCTAAATATTTTGTTTCCACCGTCGATTAAGCTTTGAAGCTCTGCTTCTGTGTATCTTTTGGTGGTCGCATTGAATTGGTTGGTTCTTAGAGTGAGTTGCGATGCGCGCGCCATTTCCTCCTTTGAAAGCATCTGAATATTTATCTGTAATTGCAGTTGTTTGATAAAATCATTAAAACTTAAGCTGCTTTCCTCCATTTTTTTTCTAGCACGTGCTTGTTGATACATCTCGGTGCGCTTAAGGTCTTCATGTGTGATTTGGATTTGATCAAAAGCCCAATGGTTGCGCAAAAACATTTCGTGCTCTTTTGCATGTGCGGGGATTTGGATGGTCATCACTTTAGGCAGAAGGCTTTTTAATTGGGCGCATTCAATAGGATTATCATCGATAAAAATGAAGCTATCAATCCCTAAATTTAATTCTGCGGATAATTCTACTAAATTATCTGATTTATTTTCCCAGTTAATTCTGCTCGCCACAATGTGATCGCTCTTTAAAGGCATTTGAGGGTGGTTTGCAAATACTTGCCAAACATCGTCCTGAGTGTTTTTGCTGCACAATCCAAGCAGCTTTCCTTTAGCTATTTGGCTAATCATAAAGGTTTGCAAGGGGATGTTTGGCTGGACTTTAGCCGGCCCGTCTTCTCCTACAATTCCTTTCCAAAGCGTGTTATCGCAATCCAAAATTATAACTTTTCTTGGGGGATTGAGAACAGCATGAATTTTCCGACATAGGGTATATGCCATTTGTGTAAAAAAAAGCTGTGAAAAAGGAATGTGTCCGATTTTATCGAGATAAGGGTCAAAAATTTCATCCGCAAAATCCGCTTGAAAATCCTCGGCGGTAAAAAGATATAAGCCTTCGATTTTGCGGATTTCCGCATAAAGGGTTTCTCCCAGCTGGGTAAACCAGGCTGGGAGCGGAGTAAGACTATGCGGACAAAAGCAAATGAAAAAAAGCCCTGCTTTCACAGCCACGTGGGCTTTCAATGCAACTAGGAAGGCATGAAAAATATTTTCAATTTCGGATTGTTCCGGAAATTTGCTTATGTAGTGGAAGAAGTCTAGCATGCGTATAAAAAAAACATTAAGGCCTTCTTTATGCATGGACACTAGACTGGCGGGATTTAATAATTCTTGCAGCACCTGATTATATGGAGCAAATTGGATGACTGGAGTAAAGGGAGAAAGGAAATAGGTGAGCTGTTCTGAAATTGGCTCTATCGTAAAGGTTGCTGCAACTGCAACGGATAATTCATTAGCAGATTTCATCTTAATTTCTCGGCTATTGGTGTAATTTCGTCCAACAAGACAATTGAGCAAGCCCTAAGCTCTAAAGGCGCGTTAGGATCTGGGAAGGCCTTGATCACTTTTTCAGTCATGTGAATCTAGGGCAATTTTAACGCAAAGAAACACACAAAGGCGCAAAGAACGCAAAGAAGCCAGACCCCTGTCTTCTTTGCGTTCTTTGTGTGTTTCTTT
>PLSG01000061.1 GCA_003164155.1 Parachlamydiaceae bacterium
AAAACAAAGTAGCCGTGCCCCTTTCACTGCTCAGTTAACCCCGATAAAATTTTAGCTTTTTCCGTCTGAAGCCTTGCCTCTTCCTCTTCTATGACCCGGTCAGCCATAAGACCATCCCAGACCGATCCACACATGGCATTTCCGTACTTTGAATATGGATGAGCCTTTTCCAATCTTTCCATGAATCCATTTTGCTTTGGCGTCTCAAACGCAGTTGCACTCTTGTAGTCTGCCGGATCACGTGCAAAACGAAACGGCTGCATTGGAATAATTTTGCTTTTAACCTCAGTTTCGACAGGTTGTTGATCCAAATTGTTTTCTAAGATTCTTTTGATGTTTCCGTAGGAAAACAATTTATACTTGCAAGCCCGTTGACAAGCCTGTTCAAGCCGTTCTTTTGAATATTTATTTGCCAAATTCAGAAGGTGGCGAACAGGTCTCAGCTTATCAATTGAGGGATGGGATAAAATTTCATGCACAACTTGATAGGTAAGGGGTCCTACCGTTTCGGCCAAAGCAAGAATGCCTTCACGGGTACACTGCAAGACAGCTTCTTTAAGAGGGGGTGCGTATTCCGCTTTCCTTTTAAATTCCCATTTCTTTTTTGCCCTTTCATGATAGGCAACTTCCTTATGATTATGAAAAATCCTCACCAATAATGTTGTTGCGCATATCTGAACTTGTTTTCCAATAAGTTCATAGGGTACGGAATAGTATGCGGAATCAAACATGATTCTCCAATCCCTGCGAACAACACTTTGACTCCAAGAAGTCAGTTCCCATCGGCTTTTAGGNNATAAAGGTCGCAAGGCCTTCTCTTCGTCTGATCTAAAGATTTCCAGTGGCGAGCGGCCAACTCCATGGACGATATGCGTGTCAGCCGTCTCTTTACCCCAACGAGTCAATGAGTCAGTAAGCTCTCTTAATGTTGGTATGACAACATTTTTCTCTTTTTGTCGCGCAAGAAAATAAGGAAGGAAATTTGACTTTGTATACTTCACATCGCCTTCTACACCACCCTTGTGCTCCGGTGTTCTTGGCAGGCAGGGTGAGATGATAAAGCCGTAGTGCTCTGCAAGTTCCTGATAGGAACGTCGTACCATGTCATTGTCAATAGTGCATTGGATAATTGCAGCCTTGCAGTTGTCAAGAATGACATTTTTAGGAACACCTCCAAACCACTCAAAGGCATGTATGTGTGCCACGAGAAATGTGTTCGAACTTTGATTTAAAACAACTTCTCGATAAGCCCGCCTTGAGTGACGAAGTCTAAAGGAAAATACCCAAGCCTTTCGTATATTTCCTTCATCATCTAGAAATTTTCCAAAATATCCAAAATCAATATCCAAATCCTGTCCTGGGATAGTGTCACGAACCATGACGGGATCGACCTGATTTGGGAAATGCTTGTTGAGATATCTTCTGATTGCTTGTGCATCGCAGGAGCACTTATCCTTAAGCAGCTGGTGTATTACAACAGCTGAATAGCCCTCCTTCCTCCATTGTTCGAGATGATCACGATGAAGATCAAGCGGAT
Organism: Parachlamydiaceae bacterium; assembly: GCA_003164155.1. Taxonomy (GTDB): domain Bacteria; phylum Chlamydiota; class Chlamydiia; order Chlamydiales; family Parachlamydiaceae; genus BOG-1457. Next base: position 1,538 of record PLSG01000061.1, read on the forward strand.
GAGATTTTTGAGCTTTGGATGTTGAATTCCAAAACTTGGAGATCTCCTCATCCGTTGGCATCGCTGACGCGGTATCCAACCATTGATTCAGAATTGATAAAACTCTAATTTTTTTAACGATGGAACGATCGACATTAACTTCCCTCCCTATGCGACGATCCGAATTGCCCTCTCTGAGGCGATGAATAACTTCTCTTATATCAAGCATAGTTTTGCACTTTCCCTTTGTCATTGTTTGCCTTTCGAATATGTTTTTGGACTTGTCTCATGCTATTTGCATGAGGCGTAAAAACATTAAGAAAGGGGATAAAATCTGTAATGAAAAATATAAATTTGACTTGATGAAAAGGGTGGCTGATTCTGAGTGATTACGCACTTGGCCGGCAACTGAAACCGCCAAATGGCCGATTCTGAGTGATTATGGCACGTGCGTTATAAATGAAATCGCCAAGTGGCCGATTCTGAGTGATTACGATGGGGTGGCTGATTCTGAAAATCGCCAAATGGCTGATTCTGACTGATTTTTACCAGATGCCACAATCCTGAAGAGGTTATAGAGGCATCCCTAGTTGGAAACTACAGAGAAGAACATTTATTTACCCTAAAGCAAGCTTTAGAATTGTTCGACTATTATACAAAAAAAATTGAGGAATGTGATCTTCAAATAGAAGCTGCGGCTAAAAAGTTAGAAGATAATTGTGATCCAAAAAAGCTAAGTGAATTTGAAAAAGCGAAAGTAAAAAGAAAACGTAAGACAAATAAAAAATTAAAAAAACATGAATATTGCTTTGACCTTCGTTCTGAACTGATCAGAAGCACTGGGGTTGATTTGACTAAGATTCCCTCAATTGGGGCTAGCACAGCGTTAGTTATTGTATCAGAAATCGGGTTGGATATGAGCCGATGGCGAAACTCAAAATATTTTGCCTCATGGCTAGGACTTTGCCCAGGTAATAAAGTCTCAGGAGGCAAACGGCTGAGCGGAAAAACAAAACCCTGTGCAAATCGGGCTGCTATTGCATTAAGAATGGCGGCAAACACCCTATATAACTCTCAATGCGCATTTGGGGCTTTTTTACGTAGAATGAAAGCTCGTCTTGGCTCTCCTAAAGCCATTACAGCACTGGCTCATAAACTTGCGAAGCTAATTTATATCATGCTGAAATACGGGCATGAGTATATTGAGAAAGGTGTTGAGTTTTATGAACAGATGTACCGGAAACGCAAGGAAGCGAGTCTAAGGAAAAAAGCTAAAGAACTTGGATACGTCCTAGTTCCCCAGGCCGCCTAAAAACAATCTAAAAACAACGCGCCAAGCAATAAGAGGGGATTTTTTTGTTTTTAAGCTTAAAATATTTATTATGCAATTTTCCTTAGATAATGCCTTCTAAGCCCCGAAAATTTGAACAAACCACTAAGTTCGATATAGTTTTATTTTTGAAAAGACAACCTTCCAGAAATATGTTATTTAGGAGACGCAAAGGCACAGAGACGCAAAGGAAGATTTTCTAGCATCAAATTGGGATTACTCATCTATTTCGGGCAAGTTAAAGAATGCATAGTGAATAGTCTTTAAATGCTCTTCTTTGCGCCTTTGGGCCTTTGCGTCTTTGCGTTTAATCCATCAAAAAATTCAACGCAAAGACGCAAAGGCACAGAGACGCAAA
>PLSG01000531.1 GCA_003164155.1 Parachlamydiaceae bacterium
ACTACGGCTAATTTGTAGAGATGATAATTTAAAAACAAGGGGCTTGATCAGCACCGGCAACCGCAGGCGTATAAACATGGGCGATCAATTCGACAAAATAGCCAGTCAGTTGCTTTATACAGCGGCTGGGGAAAAGCTTTATGCGCGCGATTTTTATGAGGCTTTACAGCAAGCCGGCATCAGAAAGGGAGATATCCTTTTCGTGCACAGCGATCTGACTGCTTTTGGCAAACTAGCCCTGTTCAACCGCAGGGCTTTTTGCCAGGCTTTCATTGATGTTTTGCAGGCAAGTGTGGGGGAGCAAGGCACCTTGATTTTGCCAACCTTCAGCTATAGCTTTTGTAAAGGCGTACCCTATGATGTGGNNCATTCTCCCTCTACCGTAGGTGTCTTAACCGAATTTTTTCGGCAGCAGCCCCAGGTGGTGCGCACGCGGCATCCCATTTTTTCGGCAGCCATCAGCGGCAAATTGAAGGAATATTTCCAGCTGGTGGGCATGGGAGCCTTTGATTGCGATTCGATTTTTGGCAAATTGCATGCCCGGCAGGGCAAGCTGCTTTTCTTGGGAGTGGACATGCAAGTCTGCACGTATATCCACTACGTGGAACAGATGCATGGCGTTCCCTATCGCTTTATAAAGACCTTCCCGGGGATTATTAAAGAGGGGCAGCGCGAAGAGTTGGCAGAAGCTACTTATTTTGTGCGCCATCTCGATCAAAATGTGCAGCTGGATTTAAGCCGTTTTGCGCGGCACTTGTGTGCGTCTGGCAGGCTAAAAACGATTAAAATAGGGCAGGGAAGCCTTATGACGGTGGAGGCCGCAGCTCTCTATGCCGAAGGGTGTCAGCTGCTCGACCGCGATAGCTATTATTTTTTAAAAGAAATACCTATAAAGGGGGCTCCATGAGAGAGGACCATTCCATGAGAGAGGACCATTTAGTTGAAGAGCATAGGCGCGTCGAAAATCCCCCATTTGCTCCATCTAGTCAAATAAGCCAAATTAGCCAAAGGGGACAGGATATCTATGACCTGTTAAAAAGACTGTTTCCCCTTTGTCGCAGTTTAACGGGCAATGGGGTGCGTCAGAGTTTGGCCATTTTAAAGGAAACCGTGCCTGGAATTTCTATCCGCGAAGTTCCCACGGGAACGCGCTGCTTTGACTGGGAGATTCCCAAAGAATGGAATATCCGCGAGGCCTACATTTTAGACCCTGCGGGGAATAAAATCGTGGATTTTCAAGAAAATAACTTGCATGTCCTAGGCTATTCCGCGCCCGTGGATGCCGAACTTTCCCTCGATGAGCTGCAACTGCATCTTCATTCGTTGCCCGAACAGCCAGAGGCCATACCCTATATAACTTCTTATTATCAAGAGCGCTGGGGCTTTTGCCTCTCTCATCGGCAGCGCAGGGCTCTGCCAGATGGGAAATACCGTGTCGTGATCGACAGCGAACTAAAAGCTGGGCACTTAACCTATGGCGAATTGCTGATCAAAGGCGAGGTCGACCAAGAAGTTCTGCTGTCTGCCAATATCTGCCACCCTTCTCTGGCCAATAATGAGCTTTCCGGGCCCTGTGTGATGACTTATATCGCAAAATGGCTGCTCTCTTTGGAAAAGCCGCATTACAGCTACCGCCTGGTCTTTTTGCCAGAAACCATTGGTTCTATCTATTACCTAAGCCTACATCTAGAGGCCTTGAAAAAAAACGTGGTGGCTGGTTTTGTGGTGAGCTGCGTGGGAGATGAACGCACTTATTCCTACCTGCCATCGCGAGCTGGCGGCACCCTTTCCGATCAAGCCGCTCTGCATGTCCTTAAACACCTGTGTCCCACATTTAAGCGCTATAGCTTTTTACAAAGAGGCAGTGATGAAAGGCAATACTGCAGTCCGGGAGTGGATCTGCCTATGGCCTCTATTTTTCGATCCAAATATGGCACCTATCCAGAGTACCACACCTCGTTGGATGGATTAGATTTGGTCACTCCGCAGGGTTTAGGGGGAGGGTATATGGCGTTGTACCTGGCATTAGAAGCTATTGAAAAAAATAGGATCCCCCGGAAAACTATCTTATGCGAACCTCAGCTCGGCAAAAGAGGGCTGTATCCCACCTTGAGCACAAAGTCCAAGGCTGTCGAGGTGTCGACGATGATGAATCTGTTGGTATATGCCGACGGCTGCCACTCCCTGCTGGATATTGCGGACATCATCTCCGTTCCTATCTGGGAGCTTTATCCACTTTGCGAAAAGCTATCCCAGCAGGGCATTCTGCAGATAGAAGCATGGCCTTAAATTTGAGGTTGTGCTAAAATTCTGCGCTGATGGATAATCTCGGTATTTATCTAAGCCGTTGAACATAAATCATAAGCACACCTTGCTAAAGGATGGGACATGCCGGATTTTTCTAAAAAGAGTTTTATGCGGTCTTGTGGTTTATGGATAGCCGGCCTTGCCGTATTATANNTAGCCTGCCTGCCAGCGCTGGTTTCCACGACTTGGGGAAACCGCCAGATACTGGAGGTGATTAACTGCAGCATTTCCGGGAAAATAGAGCTACAGAAGCTGTATGTCTCCTGGTGGAGTGGTCAAAGTGCCAAGGGTTTGGCCCTTTACGACCGTGAGGGCCAGCTAATAGCCTCTTGCGATGCCTGCTCGACAGATGCCCCTTTATGGTCGCTATTGCGCCAAATGCTGCGCTTTCGCCAGGGGCATGCCCCGAATGAAGCCCTTATTCCCGTTCTGCTGCGCGATACGCTGATTGTCGAAGGGGGGAAATGGGTGCTGATGAATGACGATGGCGCTGGGGCGCCGCTTGCCGCAGCTCCTATGGTCATTCGGGATGTGCATGTGCAGATAGAGCGCTTGAACTCCCACAATGCGCCGGATGTACCGGTTACCCGGGAATTGGTCGTGCGTGCGCAGGGGATTACCCAGCAGGGGAATGAGGAAGGACGCTTTGATGTAGACTTGCACATCCACGGAATAGACCGGCATGGCGCTATCAAAGTGCGCAAAGACTCTAGCGGCTATTGGATTCCCGACGAGCGGGTCTCCGTGCAATTGGCGGCTAAAATTGAAGAGCTGCCGGTTGCGCTTATCGACTACATCGTGGGCAGGCAATATCCGCTATTATCTGGGTTGCCTCAGCAAATTTTGGGCGAAAAGGTCAGCGCCTTCTTGCAGAATGTCCCTGAAGAGCGCAATGCGGCCTATTTTTTGGGCATGGTGAAACTGAGCGTGCAGACATCTGCGCAGCAAGTTAAACGCGACTTGCCGGTGATCAGATTTGGATTGGGACGCAGAATTGCCTTGCTGGATCCCGTGAGCCTGACGCACAGCTTTGATAGGCGCCTGATGCAACCCCTTATCGGCGCATCTATGCAGTTGGAAGGCGATCTGACCGCCACTTTGAAACTCGACCAGTTTTCACTAGCGCTGATAGAGAGGATAAGCTGGAGGTCGACGCTCAGCTGCAGCTGGCCCCTTTTGGCTTGAAAGGCAGCTTCGGAGCCGTAGACGTACGAGATGCCCACATCCAGTTGCAGGGATCCTCTTCCAAGGGGTTGCGCGCCTATCTCACCTCGACTTTAGCGGCTGGAGAAGGCTCAGCGGATAAATCCAAGGAAACCCCTGGAAGTGATTTCAAGGCTGATTCTCAGCTATCCCAAGAAGATGTTTTGAACATCTTCTCTAAAGCTTTGGGGACAGCCGTGCAATTGCGCGCGCAGGCCCGCATTGTGCTAGATGAGGAAGGCCAGATGGCCGTGGACGATATACATGTAGAAGGCGGCTCGGATTTACTGCAATTTACGGCCAATGGGCTGCTGACTGCTTACCATCAGTTGGTGATGACCTCGCCGATCGATGTGCATTACAAACTGAATAGCGGCTCTTTAGATCCTCTGAAAGGAGGGTATTTTTCCCAGCTGAAACTCCTCAAGCCTGTGGATATCCAAGGTTCTATTCATCTCGAGCCGGTTTCTTTGGACAACTTTTCTTTAGGGCAACTGCACATCAAAGGCGCTCTGCAGATTCCCGAGGTACTGGCTCAAGGCAGCGATTTGGCTAAGGTGGTAGCCTTACACGCCGTCTCGGCAACTTGTGCACTCAATGGCAAAACCGAGCGCCTGCACATGGATGTTTCCGGCACGTCTTTTGTGGGAGCCACCTCGCAAAAAGGCAATATTGAAGCACATATCGATGTCGATGGCCTATTTTCGCCCTTTTTCGAGGCAGCTACGCCTAGCGCTCCGACATTGACTTTTAAAGGGCAAGGAAAAGTCACGCACTTTCCCCTAGCTTTTTTAGCGCCATTTTTAGACCAACTTGAATGGCAAGGGTTGTTTGGCGATGCCGTGGATATTGAAGTGAGCGCACAGGCCTCTGTGCAAGCTCCCGTGACCTTCAACGTTCAGCTCAAAGGGGATGCCTGGCAGGCGAAGGGCGAATTCGAATTAGGCGAAAGCGGATCTTTAAAAATACTTCCCGAAGTTGCGCACATCACTTGGACTTTGACCCCGCAGCGCTTTGCGAAGCTGTATGGCAGATTTTCTATTCCGCATAGTCCGATTGTTTTGCAAAGGTCTGTGGACTTGGTGCTGCAGACAAAAGATCTGCAAATTCCCTTCATATCTACGCCATCGGCATTTGCGGCCGGTTATTCCCCTCAGATGCATCTGGAAATCAGTGCACCTGGAGGTTTGTCTCTATACGATAGCGAAAAAAAGCAGGCCCTCGATTTCAATCAATTGCAAGTCGAATTGAAAAGTGCCGATGTCACTAAAAGCGTGGCCTATGCCATCAAAGCTCAAGGGGCCATTTTAGGCTCACTTCAGGGGAAGGGCCAGAGCAGTGGCTCTTCGGACGCGCACCCCGAAATGCATCTCGATGTGACGGGTACAGCTGAAAACTGGCTGCCACAGAAAAGTTCCGCAGAAGCATCTCAAAGTGCATTTCATGCGCTGATACATACTAAAGCCTTTCCCGTTGCCTGGATGTGCAGCTTGGCCGGCATGAGCCACCAAGTGCAGGCACAGGCCGTCGCTTTGATTGGCAGATCGCTGGATGCCGATCTTAGCGCGGCCTTTCAAGCCGGGGAGACCTCTTTGAAGGGAGTATGCGTGGGCTCGCATGGCAGCATGCTTTTGGATGGAAAGCTGGTGAATGGTTTTTTGCTGCTCAATGCCCCTTTGGAGGCTTATCTGACCCCTTCACCTGAGCTAAGCCAAACGGTTTTACAAGACGTGATCCCCGTGTTTAGTTCGATGTCTGTTGGGGAGCATCCCATTAAAATAGAGATCGAAAACCAGGGTTTTGCCTTTCCCATCGCGGAATTTTTGGAAGGGGAGGCCGATGTGCGCAGCATCTCCTTGCCGCGCGCTGTACTGAGTTTGGGGAAGCTGAGCTTTAGCAATGCCGGACAGCTTGGACAGCTCTTTGCTTTGCTAGACACTCAAAAGCGCGGCGTAGCTTCTTCTATGCATACTGTGTGGTTTACTCCACTTTACTTTGGCATGCAGGAGGGGAGCATAAAATGCGAGCGGATAGATATGTTGATTGATAATCGTTTTCCCATAGCCTTTTGGGGAAAGGTAAACCTCGTAGAAGACAGTGTTAAGATGATGATCGGCCTGACTGCCGAAGCGCTGAAAAATGCATTGGGCATCTCTGGGTTGAAGTCCGATTATATGATGCTTTTGCCGCTGCGCGGCAGCATAGCCAAAGCCTCAGTAGACAAAGATAAGGCCACGGCGCGGATTACCGCCTTGATCATGCATAGCCAGGGAGGTCCGCATGGCTTGATCATCGGCACACTACTTGATATCCTCAATGGGGGTAGCAATCAAGGCGATATTCCTCCTCCTACCACCCAGCCGCTGCCTTGGATGGCCAGTGCAGAGGCCAATCCGGCGAAAAATGTCCCACCGCCTAAGAAAGGCCGACCGGTCAAACGGGCTAAGGCCCTGTTTGACGGGCTGCAGGATGGGCTGCAAAGTGAAGTCGAATCGATCCTTAAAATATTCAAGTAATTTACATTCCATTCTCTCCCTGATCGAATTTAAAAATTTTAACGCAAAGAAACGTCCAAAGAACACAAAGAACGCAAAGAAAANNGTTAGTGGACATTCATCTTGCCGAAAAACGCCTAAACATTAACGAAGGATGGTGCTATGTACAGTATTAACAAGTGGGTGTTTTCATTACTAGCCAGCGGATGGATGGCTTCTAGCGCCATATATGGAGCAAGCCCCAGCAGTACAGAGGATGCATGTTCGCGCGAGGTGTTGATGCCCTTCTATCCTCAGGTCTTTGTGCAAGAAGTTTTAAAGCAGTTCAATGTGCCTCAAAAGGAATGGATGGGCATAATTCAGGATTTAGCCCAAAAAGATAAAGACGTGATCAAAATGGTCGAGGAAAAATCTAGCAAACTGA
>PLSG01000431.1 GCA_003164155.1 Parachlamydiaceae bacterium
AATAAAATCCAGTTACCAGTCAGACAAGGAAAAGAAGGACTTAGTTTAGGATTGTACGCGCGTGGCTCTCACGACCTCATCGAAGTAAAAACTTGTCACATACACTGTCCTATAGGCGAAAAAGTATACACGGCGTGCAGCTCGATCATCAAAAACGCGCCCATTACCGCTTACCATCCAGAAACAGGCCAAGGAGAACTGCGCCACATCCTCATTAAAAGCGGGGTCAATACACAAGAAGTTCTGGTCATTCTAGTCACCAATGGGGCGGCGACCCCTGTTTTAAAGGATATTGCCCGCCAGATCATTTCCAGCGCCGCAAACATCAAAGGGGTCATTCACAACATCAATTTAGAAAACGACAATGTTATTCTCGGAAATACTTATCAGGTACTTGAAGGATCTGGTTACATTCACGAACGCCTTTGCAACTTGCTCTTTAAGGTGTCTCCAGCCTCCTTTTTTCAAGTCAATCCCATCCAAGCCGAAAGCATGTATGCCAAAGCGCTTGAATTTGCCCAACTGCGTGGCGAAGAAACGGTCTTGGATGCCTATTGTGGGGTCGGCACTCTTTCGCTATTTTTAGCCAAGCACGCCAAACGCGTAATCGGTGTCGAATGCATCCCAGAGGCCATTGAAGATGCCGTGCAAAATGCCCAGCTGAACGGCATTGAAAACACAATTTTTGCCTGCGCTGAAGCTGAAGCCTATATTGCCACCTTGACGGACATCGACGTGGTGGTACTCAACCCGCCGCGCAAAGGCTGTGAACTCTCCTTTTTAGAAGGCATTCGCCGCCTGCGGCCGCGCACCGTGGTATATATCTCATGCGATCCGGCGACCTTGGCCCGGGACTTAGCACATCTGTGCACTTTTGGATATGCCGTAGATGCTATCCAACCCTATGACATGTTCCCCCAGACGGCACATGTGGAAAGCGTCGTGAAACTCAGTTTAGGATCCCATTAAGACAGAGCTTTGAATACCATGAAAATTCCCATTCTCGCGTTTACCCAACACAATTACGCTACTGCCATACGCCAAGCGCTAGGCAGAGGCTATGACCATGCGGCTTTAGTGTATGCCGAGTGGTTCCGCACAGGCCAAGTCACGGGAGCACATCCGGCTTTCAATACCGCTAAAAAACTTTTTGAAGAGATATTAAACATCACTGACTTTACACTTCCTCCGATCGCCTCTAGCTTAAAACAAGACACCATTGAAAAGTTTCTGCTCAAAGTTCCTTCTAGCGAAGCGGGCAAAGTCTTGGAAATAGAATCAGTAGTCATTTCGATGAAATTTGGATGGTCATTGTGCGTTTCTTCACAAGTGGGATGCCGCATGGGATGCACTTTCTGCCAGACAGGCCGCATGGGCCTTATCCGCCAGCTCACCACGGAGGAAATTGTCGCTCAGCTTTTCACTGCACAGCGCGTTTTAGGCTACAATATCCGCAACGTAGTCTTCATGGGCATGGGTGAGCCCCTCGATAACTTCGATGCGGTGATGCGCGCCGTAGAGGTGATGACAGATCCCGCAGGTTGCGGCCTTGGAAAAAGCCACATAACCATTTCCACCAGCGGAAGGGTCGATGGCATCCGCCGGCTGATCCAAGAAGCCGACCCAGCCATTAATCTGGCGCTTTCGGTCAATGCGCCCAACGATGTCATACGCACGCAAATCATGCCTCTTAACCGCAAATACAATATGGCCGCTTTGCGCCAAGTCTTAGAAGAATACTGCGCCCATCCCCGCCGATCCGTGCTGGTGGAATACGTCATGCTGCAAGGGATCAATGATAGTTTGCAATCAGCTGACGAGCTTGCCTCTTACCTCCAAGGATTGAGAGTAAAAATCAACCTCATTCCCTATAACGCTCAAAAACCAGACCGCTATCAGCCACCCTCGCCAGAAGACTTGCAAGCTTTTGCCCTTAGGCTGAGGCAAAAAGGCTATTACACCCTTTTACGCATAACCAAAGGCCATCAAATCATGGCAGCTTGCGGCCAGCTTGGCAATATAGCCTTGAAAAAAAGCCTCATTTCATCGCCGGTCAAATCCCCTCTCGAGATCGCCACAGGTCAGATCCTCCCGGAGGAAGCGAGAGAGGTCTGACCAGATGCCAGTGTTATGCTTTTTTTAAAAAACATGTTTTCAACACAAGCGTGCTTCTGCCTTCACGGCACTCCACTTCTTCTTCATTGTCAGTAAGATGGATGTTCTTAAAAACTTTGCCCCTTTTAAGGGAGAGGGAAGAGCCTTTTACTTTTAAATCTTTAATTACCTGTACAGAGTCTCCTTCATTGAGAAGGTTACCATTGCTATCTTTTGCCATTATCACCTTAATATTTAGTTCAAATTCATGCATAGCCGAATGGTAGCACATGGTGCTCTATTTTGGATTTAAATTTCTTAAATTTTCAGCACAAATGGTGCACAGCGCCTATTTTTCTTGTTCTTTAATGCTTCTTAGGAATAAAAGAAAAATTAAGACAATGCGCAAAAAAAGCAGTGAGAAATGAACAACGCAAAGACAATTATCGCGGCATTTGATTTTGACGGCACGCTCACATACATCGACAGCTTAATACCTTTTATACTCTTTGTCAAAGGGCCCTAGCAAACCATTAAGGGGTTATGGCATGTGCGTCGACACCTGCTAAACTATTTTAGGAAAAACCTCAGCAATCGCCAATTGAAGGAAATTTTGATCGCGCATTTTTTTTATGGACAGCCATTTTCTGATTTAGAAAATAAGGGACGGGAATTTGCCGAAAAGGTTGTGCCTGTGCTCTGTAGAAAGGCCGCTATCAAATCTCTAAAATGGCATTTGGCCCAGGGGCACCGCTGTATCATAGTCAGCGCCACTTTTGAATTTTACTTTGGGGACTGGGCCAATAAGATGGATGTGGAGCATATCCTCTGCTCTAAGCTTGAACTCGACCGAAAGGGGCGCATTACAGGAAATCTAGAGGGGGAAAACTGCTTTGGACCTGAAAAAGTCAGACGATTGCAGGCATATCTTGGCCCCCGCGATCAATATATCTTATATGCCTATGGAGATAGCAGCGGCGACCGTGAAATGCTTGCCATGGCAGATTATCCCCATAAAAGTAGCTTTACACATACTTGACTTTTTAAGGTGAGCATAGCCTATTTTCCTTGTGCTTTAATGCTTTTTAGGAATAAAAGAAAAAATTAAGACAAAAGGTGACTATTGGTTTAATTTCTTTCAGATATGCTATGCACCGAGTCATCTGTTGCGCCAGGTTTCTTGGGAATAGCTTGCGCTATGCCCGCGTCGCCGGGCACAGCATTTGGGGCATTTGCAAACTTGCTAAAGGCGACACAATATGTATAAAAATCCTGTTCTAGATATTATTTCAAGCCATACGACGATC
>PLSG01000152.1 GCA_003164155.1 Parachlamydiaceae bacterium
CCAATTATGCCGCCGGCAGTTGGGGTCCAGATGCCTCGGAAGAGCTGCTAGCCAAAGATAACCGCAAATGGAGAATACTATAAAATGCCTTCTCAAGCCACATTAAGCAATCCAGAAAAGGGCGCGGCGGCAAGCCATGCGGAAAAATCCACACCAGCGCCTTCAGCCTCCTCCTCGCCGTCAAACAAGGCCAAGCCAGCCATCAAGGCCTGCCTGTTTAACCTGGTGGTATATGCCCATGCGGCCAGCCGCTTGGACTACATTCGCAACATCGTCCACATGATTATGGGGCAATTTCCTTGCAAGGTCATCTTCATACAGCGCGACGACAAGGCTGAAAACACTTATCTGAAGACCGACTTTTCAAATCCCATGGTGGAAACGGGCGACCACATCATCCTCTGCGATCAGGTGACGCTCACCGTGGGCAGCGACAACCTAGCCCAAGTTCCGATTGCCATCTTGCCGCATATTGTGGCCGACCTGCCTATCTATTTGCTGTGGGGCCAAGATCCCACTGCGGAAACCGATATTTTGCCGCGCTTGCGCTCCATTGCCAACCGCTTGATCTTCGATTCTGAAACTGCCGACAGCCTGCAGGGATTCAGCCAAAAATTAATCCATATGATAGAATCGGCCACCATAGATATTGTCGACATGAACTGGGTGCGCATGGGGGGCTGGCGCAATGTGCTGCTGCAGGCCTTTGACACACCCCAGCGCATCGAGCAGCTAACCTCTGCTTCGGTTGTGACCATAAAATACAATGGCCGGCAAAACCCGCTCATCCACCACAATGAAGCCCAAGCCGTGTACCTGCAGGCGTGGCTGGCCACCCAGCTGAAATGGAAGTTTCGCCATCTTGAAGGCACAGAAGAGGCTATTGTAATTNNTCTTGTCCATCGAGGTATCGACGGAAAATGAGGAGCACTTCTCTCTTCAGCGCCACAAAAATTTGCCGCAAGTTGTCATGCACGTCACCTCCAAAGAGCTCTGTGAAGTACCTTGCAGCATACCTCTGCCTTTCCTCCAAAGGGGAGCTTCTTTTCTAAAAGAAATATTTTATGGAACCTGCGACACACACTATTTGCATATGCTGCAATGCATCGCGGGCCAGAAAAATGATTAGTATACAGCCATAACCAAGAAATGACCAAGCTTAGCATTATGACAAAACACCCTCTCTATCGCATCGATGACCGGCGCAGCCTCGTGGTGCCTGGTGATACAAGCCAGACCATAAATTTTTGCGCACATCATTTTTTAAAAACTGCCCAGTCCTTTATCGACAAGCAAGGCTACTTTGCCGTCGCCTTATCCGGCGGAGGCACGCCTAAGGCCATCTTCCAAAAGCTGGCGCTTTCCCACCAGCAAGAACAAGTCGACTGGTCCAAAGTCTTACTCTTTTGGGGAGACGAGAGAAATGTCCCACCCAATCATCCAGACAGCAATTACAATATGGCCATGAAGGCAGGCTTTGCCTTCTTGCCTATATCTCCGCAGCATATTTTTCGAATGCCCACCGACAAAGAAGAATCTCTCGTCCAAGGTGCCCAAAAATACGCCGAACTCATTACTACCAAAATCCCGGGACAATGCTTCGACATGATTATGCTGGGCGTGGGCGAAGACGGGCATACCGCTTCCCTATTTCCACACACGCAAGCCTTGCATGTCACAGATCAATTAGTCACCGCCAACTTCGCACCGACGCAAAAAGCCTGGCGCATGACGCTTACCTATCCCTGCATCAATGCTGCTAAAAACATCTGCATCTACGCCTTGGGAAAGAGCAAAGCAAAAATACTCGAAACTGTGCTGTGCTCTCCTTTGGATGCTGAAACCTTGCCTGTGCAAGCCATCGGAACTCCCGCTAACCCGGCCTTATGGTTCGTAGATGAAGAAGCCTCACATAACATCGCTGCATTGATTAAACAGTCTCCGATGGATGGAAGCATATGATCGTAATGGGCATCGAAAGCACTTGTGATGAAACAGCCTGTGCCATAGTCCGCCATGGAAAAGAGATCTTAGCCAACGTGGTATCTTCGCAAATAGATCTGCAGAGTCAATTTGGCGGCGTAGTCCCCGAGCTCGCTTGTCGGCGCCACGTGGATGTGATCATCCCGGTTATCGACGAAGCGCTGAAGACCGCGCAACTGAAGCTAGAGGATATCGACCTCTTTGCCGTGGCGCATGGGCCTGGCCTGATCGGAGCATTGCTTNNTATCGGCGTCAACCATGTCGAAGCCCACCTATATGCCGCCATCATGTCGCAAGAAAAAGAGGTAGGCATGCCCTGCCTTGGTCTGGTGCTGTCGGGAGGGCATACGGCCCTGGTGCACATGCGAGATATCGGCACTTACCAGCTGATTGGGCAAACCGTCGATGATGCTATCGGAGAAGCCTTTGATAAAGTGGCCAAAATCTTAGGACTCCCCTATCCCGGGGGGCCTGAAATCGAAAGACTGGCCTTAAAAGGCGATCCCACGCGCTATCCCTTCAAAGCGGGCAAAGTAAAGGGCAAACCCTTTGATTTCTCCTTCAGTGGACTCAAAACCGGCGTTCTTTATGCTGCCAAAGGGCAAAGCAGCAATTACCACTCTCCCTCGCTCATCGCCGAAGAAGACAAAAAACACCTGGCAGCCTCTTTCCAGCAAGCAGCTTTTGAAGATGTCATCGCCAAAGCCCAGCTGGCGGCCAAAGAATATGGCTGTGCAAGTGTAGTCTTAGGCGGCGGCGTCACCAATAACAGATATCTGCAAAGCCTATTCGCCCTCAGGTGTCCCCAGCTGCAATGCGTCTGGCCTTCACTTGGCCTCAGCTTGGACAATGCCGCCATGATCGCCGGCTTAGGCTATCATGCCTTTCAAAAACGCGGTGCAGGCGACAACCTATCTCTCGAACCTATGATGGGGATGCCGTTTTAGGATTACCACGGATCTAATCATTTAATTGACGTAGTTCTCATGAAGTCCAATTCCTCCGCCATCTCACTTTCGACACTCTTTAGTTGCCCACATATGGCGCGCACATATTTTCCAAGTGAACGCAAAACCGCTAAGAGAGGAGCTGTAACTTCTTTTCCAAGAGCTATTTTAGGTGCTCTTGAAGAGCGCAGAGATTCCCTGACATCTATTAAAGTCTGCCGGCAAATATCGCTAAAATGTCCATTTCGACGATGTATGTAATGATGCGAGGTGGCTATATTAATTTCTTTAAAAACGCGCTTATCTTCTGAGGTTACTTCTATACCTGTTTCCTCTAGGAGGGCAAAAAATTGACTAAGTTCATGATAGGGCAGATAGCCAGCTCCGTTGATTAAGGCATGTGCTTTAAAAAGTTGTTCGCAAACTTTATCAAGGCTCATTAGCTGTCGAGTTAACCAATAGGTAGTGCGCATGTCTTTAGCATATATTGTGCACATCTCGTATCCGCCTTGTATACAGGTCAAGTGATACAGAGCATCCTGGAAAAGTAACCTAGGATCCCCTTCTTCCAAGGCAGCCGTGTGCTCGCAAAGAGGCAAAAG
>PLSG01000183.1 GCA_003164155.1 Parachlamydiaceae bacterium
AGCCCAGGGCAACGCCCTGGGAGAATACAGAAAAAATTTCGCAGCCTGTAGGGCTGCTAGAAGGGACAGCAAGTCAAAGCCATTAGTTAGTAATACGACATGGTTTGCTATCCATTCTGGCAACCCTACAGGCTGCGATATCTCTACCATTTCCTACCCAGGGCGTTGCACTGAGCTGTTGCACTGCCAGCCCTTCGGGCTGAGGAAGGGTCGGTAGGCGTCAACAGGATAAACCAAAATCAAAACTAGCAAACTGAAATTTTGCCGATGCCTTAATGGATGAATTCCTGTTGAGAAAAATAGACAAATCGCACACCCTAACCTAGGGCTAGGATGTAAATTTTGTGGAATTTTACCAGTGATAAAATCCCACAATTCTATGTATGATTCAAAAGTATCCAATTTGGTTAATACCCCTCCTAGAGCTCGTCTCGAGCGATTGAATGAAGCCCAGAGTGAACGCAGTCCCGAGGCACGAGGGCGAAGTGAACTGTGGGTATGTCAAGGAGATATCCAGAGCCCGGCAGGGCGATTGAAAATCATAACACGCTTGAATAAATTAACTATACGCTTGTCTAGTTTTCATTCGTCCGCTGGGCTCTATATGGTTTCTTATGCGACCCACAGTTCATTTGCCCCTCGTGCCTCGGAGCTGCATTCAATGTGGACTCTGTTCAGTCGCCGATACGGCTCCCGGAAAAGGTTGTAAATTTCTTTGAACCTCGCCCACAGAACTGTTACAGGTTTGCCTTTTAACTGCTTATTTAAAACACAAAATCAAAGCCGCAAGCCACAAAATTAACACCCCAACCCCCTAGATTAGCTAGACGAAATTCCGCACGCTGTAGGAGTGCTGTGTAGGGAATAATCCAGCATCGTAGCCCCAATTAAAAATGAATGAAAATATAAAGAAAAAGGGCTGTTTTTCAACAAGTCGCCTCGCCCACGACACCCTACCGCTTCTCAGACAGATGTATTCTGAACATCCACAATCAAAAAACCTCTTTACTAATCACAAACTATATGATATAACTGACCAGCTATCTAAATGCTCTTATTAATCTTTTATAAAAAAAGGTTTGTTATGGCTTCATCTCCCGAACGTTATTTACCCGCGGAATTGAATCCACCCGTCCAACCGAGATCTGCTTGGGGACCTACAGAGGATGCGGATCCGCTTGCTGTGATTGTCAACGCTTATGCACAGGAAATTCTCCAAAAAACGCCTGACATCACCTTTTTAAACTTCAGAGAATTATTGACCTTCACAATTAAATATGATGAAGCGCTAATGAAAGAGCACCACCTAACTTCGCAAAGTGTAAATTTTTATATCAGCAAAGCTGAGAAAATTCACCCTAAATTTAAAAAATTAGCCGAATCCCTATCAAAAAGTGGCTTCCTTACTGATACCAAAAGCTCTTTTTGGGACTGTTTCCGCTGTAGTAAAACTGACTAAACTTCCCTGCAGGTCAATTTTCTGGTCCCCTAAGAACTAGAGGACCAGAAACGCGCATTACTATATCAAGCCCAGCGCTTTAGCCGCTAAGTTACGCCCTTCCACCATGTTCACAAGCTTGGCATATGAAACCTCCCAGGTACGCGTGCGCAGTCCGCAATCCGGGGCAATATACAGCCGGGCAGGATCGCCGATGATTTCATGGGCATACAAAATACGGTCTCTCACCAACTCGGGGGACTCAATAAAATCTGTATGCACATCCAACACGCCTAGCCCTACTTTGAAAGTAGTGGGTTTAAAATGCTCCAAAATCTCATAGCCTATTCTTTTCTGCGCATTGACTCCCAGTTCCTTGGAATCGCGGTTGGCATACTCGAGGTGGATCTCATCCACTACGCCTTGTAAAGCATGGATGGCGGGAAACATCTTGCGGTAATCGGAAAAACAGATATGCACGGAGAAAAAAGCTTTCCCGGCGAGATCTCCAATGCTCTGTTTGGTAGCCTCGACAAAGTCGTCAATTTCATCCCGTTTAGTGGTAGCCGCGGGCTCATCAATTTGAATATAGGGCACACCGGCTGCTTGCAGCGCCTTGATGTTGGGATAAATCACATTGCGCGTGACCTCTTCGAGAAACTGCTTGCGCGCTAGATGGCGCGCTTCGCGCACGGCGGTTTTTCCAGGCACTACCGAAGCTAGATAATGTGCGTCGTATGACCAGTCCACTACGGTATACGCCCCGGTGATGGGTATCTTGACGGGCTTTTGGGCAAAGCGCTTGATTTGCTCGTATTCCTGCAGATGAAAGGGCTTGTCAAAGCCGGGCGAATGTGTGCATGAGGCTNNCAAATCAAAGCCGTTCATACGCCTGACCGCGTACTCGTACATCTCTACGCGATGCTGCTCGCCATCCCAGACGAGGTCAAGCCCGGCCTTTTCCAGCAGCTTCAGGGCGTATTTGGAGGAAAACTGCATGATGTCGGCCTTGTCCTGCAAGCTAAAGCCATTGCCTTTGGATAATATGCTGTAGAGCTGCTCTCTATCGGGAATCTCCAGCTTTTGCCCCCACTCTTTTGCTTCTTGCAGGTCGCGTTCATTCAAATTGGCCTCTAAAAAGGGCTTGATCCTCCAAGCGGGCTTTGTCAATGATCCTATCTCATGCGTTAGGAAGGCTGGGGTAGACATAGTATGATCTCCTGGAGGTTTTTAATTTTTTCATCCATCACCATTCTCGGAAGCAACTCAGCTGGCCCATTTGGTGTAAAATACACGCGCTGTTCGGGCAGATAGGCCGAAAGCATCTGCACAAACTCATCGATATTTTTTTTCGATTCGATCAACGTGGATTCCGTGTTGATAATCCCGGCCAACAGAATTTTGTCTTTGGGAAAATTAGGCAAAACGGCCGCCACAGAGTTATTATAGAAGTCTATGCCTAAGCCATCTACTGGCAGGGAATAAAGGTAGTCCAGGTCTTGTTCGATGGAAAAAAAATAACTGCACAAGAATATCTGAGAGGGCGCTTTAGCCTTTAGGCGCTCCAAAAGAATCCTTCCCAAGGTCCTTTCTTCTTCGGATAGCTGTCTCCACCCAAATATAGGCTCCATGAAGCACAAAAGCTTATTTGGCAAAGCCAGCAGCCGGCTGGCTATGCGCTCTAAAATGCCGGCTATGCGCTCGTAGGAGATCCCCCGAGAAAAGTCTTTAAATACAAAGAGAAAGGGCAGCGTAAACACCAAGGGATCTTCTGAAGAAAAGGCGCCTTGCCCCAAAAAATATGTCTCTACCCAGTCTTCTAACTTGGATTCATCGATTTGCGTCTCTTGGCTCCCCTCCAGCATACGCCAAAAAGTATTGGTCTCATAAAAACGGGTGAGAGTACCCGCCCGGGTATGCGTCAATATTTCAGTAAAGGGTCTCATCAGGTCCTGCCAGTGAGACAATCCAGGAGATAGATAGGGAAAACCCTTTTGCACCTCTTTGAACAGATGGAGATCTTCCCGGTAGACTTGCTCGAGATCGTCCAAAGAGAGGCGTTTGCGATCATAGTTGCGCGTCGCGGCGATCAGTGCTTCGCTTCTTGGATATTGGCCTGGCAATAAGATGTTCATTCTTCGGCAATCCTCTGTTTAATTTTTTTCAAAAGCTTATGGCTCAAAAGAAGATTAGAATACATGACATGTTCAATATTAAACCCCACATCGATTTTCTCTTTATGGATAAAATGAAAGATCTCATCCAGTAGCATGTCCATTACCTCTATGGAGCGGAATTCGACATTTTTTTCCTGCTCTTCCGTCAAGTACGCCAGCACGGCCGAGGGAAACTCCACGCCTAGCCAGTGCATAAATTCGATATCCTTGATTTTAGAGGCTATCGCCAGCGAAAGGAAAATCTTGGGCATGGCCACCCCGGCTTTTTTGCACTGCCTGGAAAGATTGAGCAAGACTACCTTCATATTCGCGGCTTCAAAGATAATTTGCGAAAAGAAGAAGTCGGCGCCGGCTTTCATCTTTTCGATAATGCGCTCTGTTTCGCCTGGCCGTGTAAATATGGTGATAGCCCCGACTTTCATTTCCGGATAGTGCTTTTTAATAAAGGCAATGGCTTCTATGACTGTGTATCCGGGGTAATCGATGCTATGCGCCTCCCCTCCTACGATCACCAGATGGCGCGTGCCCTTTTCATAAATTTGCTCTATCCACTCGCCAAACTCCTGCAGAGGCATGCGCACGCTGATTTTATACGGTATAGGAATAAGCGCATGGTGGTGGTGCTTGAGCAGAGTGGCAAAGTGCTGGACATCGATTTTGGGATGGAAAATTTCTTGCCGATTTCCCGTCCGATGTTCCTCTACTACTTCGGGTATGCTCACGGATAAGATATTTTGACTGCGCAGCATGTTCGCAATCTGCTTGCAGTAATGCGTGGTCTTCTCGCTGCCCCAAGTCGCAGGCGGCGGAAGGATCTCAAATACTATCGATTCCATAGACCCTCTTCTCCCCAAAGCACGCGCGCACTGAACTCCAACCACTCGCCTGTGACCATATTAAAATACTTATTAACCAGCAATTAAATTCATTTGCCTTCCCTAAGCTCAGGAGGAGCGGTAGAGATAAAGTCCATTGCGCAGCCCTGGGTTAGGGTGTGTGATTTGTTGAAAAAATAGCCCTGCCTTCTTTATATTTTTCATCCACTTTTAAGACGGTTATACGGTTATGATGCTGGACCATTCATCATACAGCACGCCTTACAGTGTTCGGAATTTCGCCTCGTTCACCTAAGGCAACGCCCTAGGCTAATACAAGAACGGCCTTAAGCCTTTCGGGATATATCTTGATCATGTTCTCATTACTCTTCATAAAAGGCTGAAGGCCTTTCTTATATTAGCCTAGGGCATCGCCCTAGGTGGATGAGGCGAAAGTTCGCACGCTGTAGGCGTGCTGTATGGTGAAT
>PLSG01000565.1 GCA_003164155.1 Parachlamydiaceae bacterium
GCTTCTTTTTTGAGCAGCTCGAGCTCGGTGTCTTTAATCACCACGTCTTTGGGCTTTCGTACAGGTGGTTCTTTTTCCGCGTTTAGCTCTTCGATTTTACTGTCGACAGGCTGGTCTGCCGATTTAGAATGATCCAGATGGTCTTCTAAGAGCTCTTCGTGGGAGCCTTCTGTTGGATGCGTTTCTTTGGGAAGGTCATCCCCAGTGCATTCCTTGGCACATTCCTTGGCGGCTTTTTTTTCAGCGTGGGATGCTTCCGGGCGACGGGAATGTGCATTTTCTTTATTTTTTTCATGTGTTTTAGCGCGGTCAGACATAAATAGATGAACTCCTTAATTTTTAATTTCTTTTATCTTCCAGCAAAATCGCATTGGATTTGCTGAGCAGCTTTTTTTCAGCATCTTCGATGTAGTGGGTGAGCTGATTGGGCTGCCGGAAGGTTATTTTATACTTATAGAGCATTTTGGTAAGCGTTTCGCTGATATAAGTGGATACTTGGTGCAAGGCGGCAAAGCAAGTGCGGTAAGGGATGCGCATGGGCCCCAACAACCCGATGGCGCCGACGCTTTTCTGGTTAATATGATAAGGTGTGGCCAAAACGGCGATTTCCGCGTTACCTGCGCCATAGGTAGTGAGATCGTTGCCAATCCAATATTTCATCCTATTGGCTCTTTGGCACTCTTTCATAAGCAAGTGCATGGCGGGAGTATTTTCAAAAAGTCCCAGGCTGTTGGCCAATACGTTCACTTCGCGCAGCTCAGGATAATGCAAGACGCGCGAAAAACCCGTGCGGTAGATTTCCTCTTGGTTAAAATGAGAGTAATTGACGATATAGCGCACCATAATCTCATTATAAAATTTTTGGGCCACAACCTCTTCTTCAGCAGTGATATTTTCGGGTTTTGCCATGCCAGTTAAGCGCCAATGGAAATAGCTTTCGATTCTCTTTAGCGTAAAGGTGCTGAACTTGGCTTCGGTATGCAAAATTTCTGTCTGGATAGTTCCAAAGTCCGTAATGACCACGGCTAAGCAGCGGGCATGGTCAATTTCCACCAACCGTATATTGAGGATGAGATCGTGGTCGAAGCGGGGAGTAGACAGTAGCACGGCTGTTTGGGTGATGCGACTTAAANNAATACTCGGCAGATTGCTGCAAAAATAGCGATATTTCGCGCATTTCGGTTTGGCGCATGTTTTGTAGCTCTTGCTCAACTTGCTCATCGATAGTAAAATTGCCTTCATATTCCTCGGCGTATAGTTTGTATGCCAGCTCCGTAGGGATGCGGCCGCCAGAAACATGCTGCTGCATGAGATAGCCTTGCTCTTCAAGCGTCGCAAAGTAATTGCGGATAGTAGCCGAGCTCAATTCTTCAAAGTTTAAGCCTTTAAGCGTGTTAGAACCTACAGGTTTACCTGTTTGAATGTACTGTTCGACCAAGCTCAATAAGACTTGGCGTTTGCGTAGATCTTTGGCCGACTTTTTAAGGGCGACATTCTTTAATATGTTCATGCGGTGCTTTCCTCTTTTCATTTACCATGATAAAGGAAAGTCGATTTATGATGCAATATAATTCAGCACATTGGTGGTTAGAGTGCTAACTTGCTGTTCAGCTACATCTGGGTAATTTGGCCCTGATCACCTTTAATTAGCGTGTTAACGGCTGTGGTTCAGCTCTTGCGCGCGTTGAAAAGCGGCTAAGAAGCTGTTGAATACCCCGGCGCGCACAGCGCCTTCTTCGAGCTTTTGCAAGCCTGCAATAGTTGTGCCACCAGGAGAGGTCACTTTCCATTTTAAATTGCCTGGATGTCCTTCTGTTTCGCGCAACATAGCCAGCGTGCCGGTGAGCATCTGCAAGACAAGTTCGCGCCCTTGGTCTGCATTAAATCCCATGGCAATGGCCGCTTCTACCATCGATTCTATCAAAACTAAAACGAAGGCCGGTCCAGAACCCGTTAAGGAAGTTAAAGCATTCAGCTTATCTTCGGCCATCCAATAGGAATACCCAAGGGGAAGACATATTTCCTCTACACTTTTTTTCACTTCGGGTTCCAGTTCATGGTTTTCTGCCAAACCGATCACGCCTTGTCCATAGCTCACTGCCAGATTTGGCATCATTCTCAGTATAGGCACATGCGGAAAATGTTCCCTAAGCACCTGCGTGCTTACGCCGGCTAGTATGCTGACCAAAAGCCTTTTAGTGCGCAATGGTTCTTGGATGAGGCGCGAAACGGCCTGCAAATTTTGTGGTTTTACTGCCAGGATGGTGGCTTCGGCGGACATCACCGCCTCGGCGGGGTTATGATAGGCTGTGGCGTGGATTTCTTTGGCCAGATCTTTAGCGCGTTTTTCATCTGAATCATATAGAGATAGCATGTGATCTTTAGCTAGGCGTGGAGCGATGCCACTTCCCATGTTACCGCACCCAATAATGCNNGCATGTCCGTACCTCCTTGAAAGATTGTGAACAACTGGAAACTGCGAGGATGTACTAAGATGCTACCGTTTCGATAAGATTTTTGACAACGTTTATAAATTTATTTATTGCCATGTGGCTGTGCTTTTTTTTCACTCCCGGAGTCACCGAAAGGATGGAACACCACCTTCCTGCACATTTTAGTAGAAAAAAGACGTTCTTTTCCCTACAATGGGGGACTAACAACTTGCATTGACTTGGGTTTTCATGCTTGAGCAAGGGTACGATTAAGGAACGGAAATTTCAGGTAGGTGATTAGATACCCCCAGAGGAACCGATGGGGATCTGATGGCCTCCCATTTTATGGTTATAAAAACAGGCGGCGAATGGAAAGAGAAATTTTACTGAATATTGAATCTAAAGAGATCCGGTATGCCAGTTTAACAAATGGCACTCTCGATGATCTCGTAGTGGAACGCAAAACGGAAAGACAGCTGACCGGGAACATCTACAGGGGAAGAGTGACCAATATACTGCGCAATATCCAATCGGCTTTCATCGATATCGACGAAGGGGTTAACGGGTTTGTGCACATTTCCGACATCTTGGAAAATACCAGGAAGTTCAAGGAAATCTACGATATGGATTTTGAGGATGACAATCCTAAGCCAGAAACGCGCAAACAGCCCAGTCAGCCGCAAAACATGGATATCGAACAGCTATTAAAAAAAGACCAGCCCGTTTTAGTGCAGGTAGTAAAAGAGCCAATTGGATCAAAAGGCGCAAGGCTTACCTCCAACATTTCCATTGCCGGCCGCTATCTCGTTTTGCTGCCTAACTCATCACATCGCGGAGTTTCGCGCAAAGTAGAAGACCGGGCAGTGCGCGACAGGCTAAAAAAAATCATCAGATCCTTCGAAATGCCCAAAGACATGGGACTCATTTGCCGCACCGCAAGTCGCGTGGCCACCCAGGAGATGTTGATCAACGAAGCCCAGGAACTGCTCAATACCTGGCAGATCATCATGGAAAATTTCCAGAAGACTTCAGAACCTGCCCTGCTTTATACCGAGTCCGACCTAATCAAACGCGCCCTCTTTACGGCCGTAGACAAACGGTACGATCGCCTTTTGGTGGATGACTACCAAGTCTACCAAACCTGTAAGCGTTTGTATTCGACCTATAGCAGTGAGCATGCCCTGCGGATCGAATACTATCGCGATAAAGTCCCTATGTTTGAAAGATTCAACATCGAGCGCGAAATAGATAAAACTCTGAGGCGGAAGCTGTGGCTTTCGAGTGGTGGATATCTTTACTTTGACCTTACCGAGGCCATGTGCACGATCGATGTCAACTCAGGCCGAGGGGATGCCAGCAAGACCGATGTGGAAGAGTCACTTTTGCGCATAAATATGGAAGCTGCCGAAGAAATTGCCCGTCAACTGCGTTTGCGCAATATCGGGGGCTTGATTATCTGCGACTTTATCGACATGCGCCTGCGCAAAAATCAACGCCGCCTGCTGGACCGCTTGCGCGACTGCATGAAAGAGGACTCGGCTAAATGCACCATCTTGGGCATGAGTGAATTTGGCTTAGTCGAGATGACTAGGCAGCGCAATAGAGCTTCCTTAATGCAGACCATTTTTTGCCCTTGTCCTTACTGTACGGGGATTGGCCTAGTAAAGACACATGAAAGCATTTCCATAGAAATCGAACGGGGCTTGAAGAAGATCATGCAGTCTAACCAACAAATATCCTTGCAGTTAGTGGTACATCCAGAACTGGATAAATATATGTCCATCATCGACAAGGAGCATCTGCAAAAATTAGTGGCTGGATACCAGGGAGCTTTAAGTTGGGATATCGATGATCGTTTGCATTTGAACGAATTCCACTTTTATTCCACAGCCACCAAAAAGAAAATCGAGGTTTAGACGTGCCTTTTAGATCGTTCCTCAGCGCACTCGAAAAATTTGTGAAGCAGGGTGAAATTACCGAAAAATATGCGCTAATCCTAAGTGAATTCACAGAATATTACGCCCTGGCTTTGAAGGCCAATGAACAGTGTGAAAAAGGACAAGTAGACCTCTCAAAGGCCTCTAAGTGCTTGGACACGTTGATTAAATTAGTCGTCGAACAGGTCAAGCACCCTTTTCATTTTGACACTTTTCATAAAGGCGTGCGAGAGCCTTTTAACTATTACGCTTTTGCCTTGGATTTTATTCGCCCTTTAATAAATTTTAAGGCTTCTAAGCTGTGGGGAACGGAGAATATCGAGCGCATTGTAGCCCAGTTAGCTCTGGGTGAAAATGTCATCTTGTTCGCCAATCACCAGACTGAACCCGACGCGCAGATTATCAGCCTTTTGCTTGAAAAAAAATATCCCCAACTGGCGGAAGATTATATCTTGGTAGCTGGTCAAAGGGTTATCACTGATCCCTTGGCCGTGCCTTTAAGCAAAGGATGCAACTTGTTGTGCATTTTTTCCAAAAAATATATCGAGACCCCCCTCGAGCACAAACAGCAAAAGCTCGTGCATAATCAAAAAACCATGAAGAAGATGTCTCAGCTGTTAGCCGAGGGAGGGAAATGCATTTACGTAGCCCCTAGCGGAGGAAGAGATCGCCT
>PLSG01000092.1 GCA_003164155.1 Parachlamydiaceae bacterium
AAAAGATATGGGTAATGCTAAGGGCTTTGCCCTGGGCTGTTGCACTGTCAGCCCTTCAGGCTGAGGAAAAGGCGAAACTCCTGTTTTTTCACAGCCTCAGTGTCCCAACGACAGGAAGCGATTCAAGTAATTTTCACCAGAACGCCCTGAACCACTATGCGGCAGGCCTTCGAGGGTGTCAATAAATTGGAAATCCGGTCGCTTTCGCGGTCTTTTCGGTCTTTTCAAATATGAAGGCCCTTCGACATAGGCGCAGGGGCTATCATCGATGGGCCTTCATTTTGAAAATCCTCAAAAATCCCATCGAAATCGACTGGATCCACATTTATTGACACCCTCTTCAGCGTGCGGAACTTTATCTAGCTTACCTAGGGCGATGCCCTAGGCTGCTATGAGAAAGGCTTTCAGTCTTTTAGGTCAGCATAAAGCTTGCTAGGTTTACTCATCGTATGCATAAAAACTGCCCAAGGATGTTCCTAAAAGGCTGAAAGCCTTTCTCATGAAAGCCTAGGGCATCGCCCTAGGTAATCTAGATAAAGTTCCGCACGCTGAAGGCGTGCCGCATGGTGAATAAAAAAGAATAACGAAAAGGTGAATGCGGTCGCCCTGAGGCTTTATCCATCAATTCTATCTTGACAGTGTACTAGATCAGAAGATTGCCGTTCAAAAAGCCGTAGTGTCTAAGTGGCTCAAAAATTGATTCAGACTACACCATTAATGGGCAATTAGGTATAACTTTGTCATCTTAAAGAGGCTGTGATGAGTAAAATCAATATCAATAGATGTGTGCGTTTTTGGCTGCTGGGCAGCTTATTGGGCAGTCTGGCGTGGGGTGGTATGGGGTGTTCTAGCGCAGTTAATCAACGCGATGCCTACATTACCGCTTATCATACTGGCGATATTGTCAGAGCGGAGTCGGCGCTTTCCGCTATTATCCGCGAAGAAATCCCCCCGGCTAAAGCCGATAGCACTTCAAACGATGCCGCTTGGTTATTGCTTGATCGCGGAACGGCGCGCTTTGCCTCGGGAGAAGTGGTATTGGCCATCGACGACTATCGCCGGGCGATTGACCTTATGGACTTTTACAGTCAAGATTGCGCCGCCGAGACGGTAGGCAAGCTTTTGCTACAAGACGACCTCGGAGCTTATGCCGGTGAGGACTTTGAGCAGGTGCTCGCGCGCGTTTATCTGGCGCTTGCCCTGCTGCATACTGGCGATATGGGCAATGCCTATGCCCTTTTGCGTCAGGCCGAGGAATGGCAGCAGCAAAAAAGAGAAGAATACCGAAATTCGCCGGTCAAGCGCTGTTATGCCCTAGTGGAAAATGCCGTGGCTAAATACCTTTTTGCCGTATTATTGGAAAAGCAAGGCGATGCCAGCAACGCCGCCATTTTGTATGGCGATACGGCCGCTCTAGTAGACAATGCCCAACTTAAGCGGGAAATAGGCGTATGTGACGCACAGATTCTTTCCCCTTCTGGCACAGCTAGCTTAAATAACCGCAGTTGTGCAACCATTCTGGTGCTTTGTCATAATGGCAATGCCCCACATAAAGTTTCCGTGCTCAGCGATGCGAGCGTTGCCTCGACAGTGGCTTTGGAGATTTTTTTGGGAATGCAGGATATAGACCCTGCTTGGTCGAGCCTGGCGGGCATTCAGGCCCCGGCGCTGCGTTACTGGAATAACTCTCAGCCCCTGTCTACCATAGCCTCTTTGGATGGCATTCAAAAGCCTCTTCTTCCCCTTTATTGTGTGGGAGAGACGGCCGCCGCACAGCTCGACCAGCAGATGCCCCTTATCGTAGCGCGCGGTGTGGCAAGATATCTTTTGCGCCGCGGGGCAGTCGCCTGTGCAAACGATCAGGATCCTCAAATGGGGGCCCTAGTGGATTTTGCCATGTTTGTAGCCAACTTACATACCAAAGCCGATACCCGTTCTTGGACAACGCTGCCAGAAACCATTGATGTAGCCCGTTATGATACCTGTGAGGGAAAGCATCGGCTGACCATCCAAGCCGCCTACATGAGTCCTATGGCCTACGAGCTGCAACTGTCCCAGGGAGATCTATGCGTGGTGAGTGTTTTTAACATCCATCCCGGAGTTACCACTGTTCAAATACCAAAACGTTTTCTTATTACTAAAGGAGAAGGGGAATGAAGTCATGGGCCATACATCGCAAATACTTCAAGGGCGCTTTATTAGCGGCTGCCTTACTGGCTATGTGCACGGCGACGGGCTGTGGCCGGCACGTGCGCACGGCGGAAGATATTACGCCAGGAAATTCGAGCGGCACAAAGCTGGACTGGCGCTATGGTGCACAGGATATAAGGATCCAAACGGCCAAGATTAACCAGCAGATTATGGATAGATGGTTTGCCAAAACGGGGTATCAGTGCACGCAAGGAAAACCGCGCATCATTATTACCGAAGTGGATAACCGCACAAACTGCTATATACCTACTGATATGATTCGCGACATTATAGAAGGCGTAGCGATCAACGATGGGCGCTATTCCGTGGTGGTGGGCAACTATCAAGATGAAAAGGAGCTGGATAAACTCATGGCTAAGATCACCTGCGATCCCAAATATGGCAATAGCAGCAAACCTCAATTTGGCAATGCCACAGCGCCGCAATTTTTAGGGAAGATGCGCATCACCAAAGCTGTTACCTCAGACCGCTTCTACGATTATGAAGATTACCGTATGACAGTGACCCTCTACGATATCGAAACACAAGAAGCAATTGATTCTGCCTGGGATGTGCTCAGCAAACGCGTTTCCGTGTGCCGTTAAGGCCTTTGTCAAATCAATAACTGTTCAGATCCCCTTGGAGGAACCAAGGGAAATCGGATCAGGTTAGGAAATCGGAAATTCGGGTACAGGTACGTTCACGAAAATGTAGTGTAAGGGAAGATTCGTGATGATCGGAAGCTGGAAAGAGAAAGGCTTGGGCTCGATGGCATTTCTCCAGTAGGGTGAACCTTACCCTACTCCACATTTTCGTGAACGTGCCCGAG
>PLSG01000242.1:0-3439 GCA_003164155.1 Parachlamydiaceae bacterium
ACATTTTCGTGAACGTGCCCGAGCCCGTGCGCGTGCCCGAATTTCCGATTTTCTGCCCTGATTCAATTTTCCTCGCTTAGTGTCTAGCCGTTTAATTTTCCGGTTTTTTTAGAGAGTTCTCCAGCTGCCGATAATTGATTTTTCCTATGCCTGTAAGGGGGAGGATGGGTAGGATGCAGATGGAAGATATTCTCACCAAGTTGCTATAGCCCTCTGTTTGCAAAGCATTATTTGCCTCATCGAGGCTCATCTCGTGCGTGGTGAAGAGGACGAATTTGGCCTTTGCGTCGCCGTTTTCTTGCGCGCAAATGGCAATCTGTGGCCCTTCAGGCGTGGAGTTTGGGGCATTTGCCGTCGAATTTTTGGTTAGGGTGTGTTGCAGGGCGTTCTCGATGGCTGACAAGCTGATCATTTCTCCTCCTATTTTCACAAAGCGCTTTAGTCGCCCGGAAATGGTGAGGTTGCCGGCATCGTCCAGATACCCAAGGTCGCCCGTTTTATACCATTTTTTTCCATCGAGTTCGATGAAAGGCGAAGTGGTATTCTTGTTTAAATAGCCGTGAAACACATTCGGACCAAAGGCTAGGATGAGGCCTTCGGCATGTGCAGGCTGGGATTGATAGGTTTCGTAGTTGACGATTTTTATTTCTACGCCAGGCATAGGGAGGCCTACGCCATGCGGGGTTGTGCCTGGCCGATTGGCGGTTAATACTGGCGAGCATTCGGTTATGCCATATCCTTCGAGCAAGCTTTTTTCAATGCCCAGCTGGACCATGCGCTGTTGCAGCTCTAGGGGAGCTTTCTCTGCTCCAATAAAGCAGAAGCGCAGATTTTTCAAGGCCGACTCCTCTTTGGCGGCTTTGAACAGGTTGAGCAGGAAAGTGGGAGCTGTGGGAATGAAAGTTATGCCCCATTTTTTGCATTCCACGTACAAGGATTGGCCGTCTTTAGGATCGGGAGTGAATACCAGGCGCAAGCCGATAAGCAACCCCAGCAGGCCGTTGGTGGTCAGGCCAAACGAATGGAAAGGCGGAAGCATGCTTAACATGATATCTTGGGAAGTGATATCGATGATTTGGGTTATCGCCCTGCAATTGCTCAAGATATTTCCATGCGTTAAAGGCACGGCTTTGGGTAAATTTTCGCTACCGCTGGTGAAAAGTATAGTGGCCACAGAGTCCACTGTAGGATAGCATCCAAAAGCTGCCAGAATGGTCGAGGTGCTTTTTTTTGAGTGGAAATATGCGGTTAATTTGGCTTTTAAGGTCAGGCTTCTTCTAAAATCTTCCAAAAAGATCAGTCGGTCATCGAGGATTTCAAGGTCTGCATTCGGCAGCTGATCTAAGAAAGACCACGAGGAGAGGATGGCCTTTACCTGCGAGATCTCCAGTACATTTTCCAGATGGTTTCTTCCCACTGTCCAATTGATCATGATGGGAATTTTTCCGGCAAGTTCACAGGCCATAAAGGCCACATAGGCGGTTGAGCTGGAGGGAAGCAATATGCCCACATGGGCTCCTGGCAGTGTCTGTATGTATTTGGCCAGCAAGATCGTGCGCATCTTCAAGTCAGCGTAAGTGGCTATACCAGTATGGGTGTCAGCACAAGCTACTGTGTTTCCTTGACGCTGGCAGTTGTTTAAAAATACTTCGATGATCGCATTTCCAGGTGGTAGCGCGAGTTGCTGCGGCGTCCTTTGCTTCCACCACGCAGCTGTAGGGGATAGGGTATTTTTTTGCGCAGGGGGCAGAGTGATTTGCTTGGAGGCGATGGCCAGGATTCGGCTGACGCTTGTGAGGTCGGAAGTTAGCACATTTTCGATGCCAAATTCGCTATTCAAGAACAGAGATAAGTCGGCGGCGTCTAACGAATCGAGTCCAAGATCTGTCGAAAGATCCATGTTAGGCAATATTTCAGAAGGGTCTTTTTTTGTTAGTTGGGCGATCTTTGCTATGACCTTTTGGGATATAGCAGGGGGGATTTTATCGAGGGATACGCTAGATTCAGCAGCCGCTGCTGTGGAATTTATCTTAGGCGGAGCTTTGCTCCACCAATAGTCAGGAACTAAAGTCAAGGATTCGCCAAGAAGGTCTTGGGGCAGGGATGCGGCCACTTGACTTGCCTGAAAGCCAGGTTTCTGGATTTCGCCTGGTTGATTGTACCAATCTTCTAGATACTTATTGAGCTCCATGCGCGGGGCGGTATAGNNCATCAAGACCATCTTCATACTGTGCAGCATTAAGGGGGCAGGCTGAGGGACTTGACCGGTTTGGGCCCGGGAAAAACTGCTGCCCCACAGTCCTGTTAAACGCACTAAAACCAGGTTGATCTGCGGAGCTTCTTGAAGAATGTGATGCAGTCCCGAGGCACCTCCCACGATCTCTTTTGCGGTCAGTTTGAGCCTTCCCGAAGGGTAAAGGAGGAAGTTATCGCCATTTTTCAGGTCGTTGATCAGATGGCTAAAGGCCTTATCGCTCCTTTTTTGCTTTAGGCTGTTGCTTGTAAAATCAAAGTTGGGGACGGGTAATGCCTTAATCAGCTTAAAGATAGTGTGCAAAAAAGGGGTGTAGTACATGTATTCCACCACCAAAGGCCTGGCAAAGTGTGCGGGCAGTAGAGCTATTTCAATCAACAGTGGGTCGACAAAGGCGGCTGTATGGTTGGGCAGAAAGAGCACTCCGCCTGGTTGATGGAGGTTTTGAGGGGTGAGTTTTTCTAAACCCTCTATTTTGACGCGATACCGCATGGAAAGGATGGCGCGGGTGAGATAAATGAGAAACAGGATGATGATTTTTTTCACGTTGTCCCCTTATTGGGAAAGCATAGTTTCTAAGTTAGAGCACAGCTTTTTGACTTGCTCAAAAGTTACATATTGACTGGCCTTTTCAACAGGTACCCATTTGCATTGGGCAATCTCGCGTTCTTGCAAAACCACTTTCCCGGCGACTTCGGCCAGGAAATAGACGACGGTTTTATCCACCAAGGAGTTTTCATGTAGGAATTGGTAGTGCTCTTTCATAGAAGGGACGGGCATGAAGCGCACGATCGATAAACCAGTTTCTTCGGCCAGTTCCCTCTCGGCGGTCTGTTGGGGTGTTTCGTTTTCCTCTGGGTGTCCCTTGGGAAAGGCCCAATGGCCGCCTACATGCTGGATAAGCAAAACAATCCATCGATCATCTTTTTTTTGCAAGGGAATGATGCCATATGATGTTTGGAGTAGCATGGAAACCTGATTGTTTGTTTCGTAATAGAATTTTTTGAGTATCTCTGGCAATTATGGCATATTTTTAACTAAACGGCGATAAAAAGAACAGAGAAAATTTTAACTCAAAGCAGGCGCAGGAAAAAAGGACCAAAAGGACCAAAAGGACCAAAGGGACCAAAAGGGGCTGATTCAAAGTTGGGTAATACTTGTGCTTAACAAATTGGCCGCAAAAGA
>PLSG01000242.1:3467-4901 GCA_003164155.1 Parachlamydiaceae bacterium
GTTGTTGGCAATTAGGTGGCAAAAAATCGGGTTTTAAACCATCCAGATCTAAATGCTGAAGGTTCGGAAAGCTTCCAATAAAATCCCGGATCGCTTCTGGTCGGTCCTTTTTTTTGCTGTCTATATCTGTTGAATAACCATGCAAATTCAAAAAAGTGATTTGGGCTTTTATTTCAGAAGTGAGATTTATTCCTAAATCTTGAAAAATTGATATACGCGCGCCTTGATTTACATAAGAAATTAAGCAACGTATGCCAATCTGTGGGTTGGCTTTGAAAATTTTAGCAATACACTCTCTAGCTTCAAATGATCTGAATTCCGCAGGCATACGAGCTAGATCTCTACAATTGTAAGGTATAAAAGGTATATGATCGAGATCTAGATGTGGGAATAGGGCTTCCAGTCCACTAGTTTGCAAACCTCCTTTAAATGGGCTACAGCTAATAAACTCCGCCAAGAATCGACGAGCAGCTATTTGATTGGCTTTTGAAGAAACAGTAGCGATTATCGCTACTCTCGGAAAAATAGATAATTCCTTTGTAAACTCTTCCCTGCGACTCCCCGGTGGAGTAGCGGAAAATGCTTTTTCTAAGATTTTGCAAAAAATATGGGCATCCTTATCACAAAGCACATANNCATATTTTGAGATGTTTGGCCATTGGGCCATGTGATGACTAAGTCCTTGGATTTCTACATCGTCTAATTCTAGCTTATGAAGGGGAGTCGGATTAAATTTAATGAAATTCATTAGCATAGGGATGCCAGTAAGAGAATGCAAATCGATCTGGTTTCTTATAAAATCCAATCCATTTTGTTCGGATAAATATGTGCCCATATGTATTTTAATAGATTCAGGCAAGCGATTAAAGTGCTCTTTTAGAGAAAAAAAACAAACGGGAAGTAGCGAATAAGCAGTAAGTTTATCGATTTGAGCTGTCAACTTATTAGTAAATTCCGTGCGTGGCGCCTTCTGTATAGCGTTTCTTAAGGATTGTATTTTCAGGTAAATCCGCATGATGCCTTCTTTACTCACATTCATGCCTAGGCTATTTTTTCCTTTAATCAATCGAAAATGTTTCATTAACTCGCATGAGATTTTTTTTTGCATTTCTTTGACTTTTACTATGCCTACTTTTTTAGATGAACCGCACCACTCCATTTCGGCAATCAAATGGACAAACTTATAGGTGAAATGATGTATTTCTTGCTTTTCTCTATGAATGCTTCTCTGCGCAAAAGATGAGGTTAAGGGAAGGTTAATAAGAGGAATAGAATTTAATGATCCAATAGACATAATGTACCAAGTTTTGTTTTTAGTGAAATGGTTATATTTATATGATGTGTGCTGATGTTTTTTTAATTAAATCTTGAGTTGTTAAAAGCCTATGATGTATTAAATGTGTTTTTTAATCAACTTTTAAAAATCATCATGTA
>PLSG01000266.1:0-164 GCA_003164155.1 Parachlamydiaceae bacterium
CAAAACTCCTAGGAGCTTTCAGGTAAGCCTAACTAATCAAATCCGGAAATTCTACCTTAACGGCGTACTAGAAGATGGAGAACAACTTTCTTTGTAACTATTCACACACATCCCCCTGGGGAACTGGCGGATCAGGGCAGGAAATCGGAAATTCGGGCACGGGC
>PLSG01000266.1:192-4779 GCA_003164155.1 Parachlamydiaceae bacterium
GCCCGTGCCCGAATTTCCGATTTCCTGCCCTGATCCAATTTCCCTAGGTTCCTCCGAGGGGATGTGAACAGTTACCTTTCTTTTTTGTGTTTTTTGAGAATGCAATTACAGGATGGGAAGGATAAGGAATAGGATAGGGAGGATAGAGAACAGGATCGGCCCGTTTTCTATCTTTTCTATCCTGTTCCTCTGGATAGGGAGACTTTATCGTGATGGGTACCTGCTTCGTAAGAAAATCCCAAGCTAAAAAAAATCCAATGTAGGCTCGTTTAGACGGCTTTTTTCATTTGAGCAACGCATCGAAGATCCGCTTGAGGGAGCTATGCGCATAATTCTTTTGCTTGGCCGTATCATTTTTGATGATGTGT
Organism: Parachlamydiaceae bacterium; assembly: GCA_003164155.1. Taxonomy (GTDB): domain Bacteria; phylum Chlamydiota; class Chlamydiia; order Chlamydiales; family Parachlamydiaceae; genus BOG-1457. Next base: position 561 of record PLSG01000266.1, read on the forward strand.
TCCAAAAAAAACTTTTCCATAGCGCGTGCATCGCGGCCTATCCAGGCGTGCAGCAGCTTTTCGCCTTCTTCAGAATAGCTCAGCTCTCCCGCTAGAAAATCTTTTTGGAGCATTTGCATTTTTAGGCGCGGGTCTTTAAAGACCGCCGGTGTGAGCTCAGGGTGCGAGGCATGAATCACTCCCATGTGTTTGCTGTAGAGGAAGAGATCGACTTCTTGCTCCGTTTGCTTTTTCAAGCCCGCTTCATTTTCCTTATTCCTCTGAAAGCGCTCTTCCAAGCTGGCATAAAATTCAGAAGCCTCTTGATGGGTTATTGCCACCGTTTTGAGGATATTTACTCCATCTTTTTCCCTAATGATCAGGCAGTAATCTAAAGGCAGGCGCTTATCGCAATTTTTATCAAAGCTAGACTGGCAGTTGAGTGTGCGCAAAAGCCACGGATCAAATTTATCTTTTAGCCCAAAGCTATGGGCAATTTCAGCTCCCATGGAAAATAGGGGGATGATGCAATCGAGAGAAAATTGAATCTCCTCTGGGTAAATTTTTAGGTATTCTTCCATACAGTGCTGATAAACGGACTTGGCGCGTTCGTATTTTTCTGTGCGGATCTGTATGCGCCGATCTACGAGAGAGCATAATTTTTTCACGACCTCTTCTGCTTCGGTTTCAATGCCAAACCCCAAGACGCCTGTCCGCCAAGGTTGGGCCTGCACTATTTTCTTGCAGCGCTCTATCTCCATTTCGACAAAGGGCCATTGATCAACGTAGGAGGCTTTTTTGAAAAAGCCTGTGTCCCACTTCCGCTGTTGGCGTCGGATAGGCGCTGGCACATCCTCAGCTACCACTTCGACTTGCCTTTGCTGTTCGGTTTGCATCTCCATTTCCGCTTCGGCATTGTCAGCCTCGCCACTGAAAGCGCAAAGGGTGCTTGGCAAAAGCCCGAGTTTGGCCACCGCCTGCATTTTGATGGCCATCTGGGTGGCCGCCGTCGCCGCTGCTTTGGGGCGATCTGCACCGGGCTCAGTTCTGGGCAGAAAAGCCATGAGCGTGCCCATAATGTACTGGCCGATTACCTGATTCTTAGGCAAAAATTCTTCCATCTGGCCATAGGTGGCAAAGGGCTCATCGATCACCGGCTTGGCCAAGAGACTGACCCCACGGCCAAACAGGGGATCGTTAGGATTTTCGCGTATGGATTTCCTCAGCAACTGACTGAGCATCTCCTCTTCGGCCACGTGCCTGATTTTTTGCTTGGAAACGGCTATGCAGTGCTCTTTCTTTTGTTTGGCTTGGTTATGATTGATCAAACTCAGGATGTGCTGTATGCCAATCAAACCCTCCAAGTTGCCTTTTGCGCTTTTTTCTTTGCTTTCTTTAAACTCCCCTTCGGGTAGGGCTTGGCGCAAGATCTCTGCGATGGCCGGTAGATAGACCAGCGCTATGCGCTGCCCTTTTCCCAGGCCGCGCAGGCGCCATATGCCTTGAGCTAGATCCCTAGAGGTGACATCTTTGCCTATGGTGGCCACGGCTAGGGCCTGCGAAGCTTGGGCGATGTCAGATCCGGTGGTGTGCCGCTGGTCGTAGAAGGTAAAGCGCTGCTCTTTGCGCAGGGAAGATTGGCTGAAGGGGATGGGGCAGACTTTGCCCTTTTCGAGCATTACCAGTTTATCCGCCTGATAAAAGGCTATGCCTTTGAGGCTTTCGGGCAGCCCTTTCAGTAGCGCATGGGCAATTGCCAGGTTGTCCAATCCCTTGAAAATGCCCCCTGTGTCGATGATCGCCCTGAAATCGGGATGCCCGTTTTGCGAGGCTATCACGCTAGCTGCCAGGGCAATTTCGAGACGCTGCGGATCAGTNNGTGTCGCTGTTCCAAGGCGTGCCCGTAAACCCTTGGGTCTGCTCAAAGAAGTCTACCAGCCCTTGGGCATTTAAAGAGAGCTTAGCTGGATAGATTTTTACTTCGGGCAGCACATGCGTCTGCACGAAGGCCATTAAGCGGTTCTCCTTGCCAGGCAAACGCCTAGTGGCGTTCAAGGCTTGGGTGATGGCTTGCAGATCAGTCGCCGCACACTTTAAAAAAGGGGGCATTTTAAGCGCGCCGCAAAGCTGTTTAAATGCCCGGTAGGCATCTGTATCTTCTAGGGCTATGCCGGGATGCTGTGCTAGCTCGTTGAGGGCTTTATTTTGCAATAGCGCGACATGAGCCTGGATGATTTTCACCTCCACTCCTTTATTCAAGTAAGTCAAAAGGGTATAGTTGAGCAATTCATAGGGATTGCCAAATTGCGAAGTTTCATTGGGGGCTCCATTGGAATAGGGGATAGCCAGCGCATGTGTGCTCTTTTCCGAAAATCCATAATGCGTGTCGCACACTTTGCAGAGGGTCAAAGGCAAGATGTGGTTGAGTTGTTGGCGGTACAAGGCTAGGGCATGGCGATGAGGGGAGCTGGCCAGTAGCGTTTGTTGCTCTTTAGAATGCGTGTTGGTTAAATAGTTGCGGATTAAGGACTCGGCGCGATCTCCCATATGCGCTTTCATCAGATCTACGATTTTATCGGTCAGCCGCGGCTTGATGTTTGCCTGGTAGCGGCTTTCAGTCATATCAGAAAATACCGGAGATGTTCCCTCTGGGAAGGCCCCTTTCCCCATCTCCTGGCGCATGGCCTGCTCTAGTACACTGTCAAGGTAGAATTGATGTGTTTGGCCTGCGCGAAAGCTCCCGCGGTTGAGCGATCGCAAATGGGTCCATATCTCNNTGACCCATTTGCGATCGCTCAACCCTGGGGGCTTTGGCGCGGCTAAACACATCAATTCTACCTTGACAGTGTACTAGTGACAAGAGCTGTTCAAAAATCGTGGCCGTGATTGTGCGGTGCTCTTCTTTTAAAGACTGCGGCAGGCCGATGCTGAAGTTGACCTCGCTGCGGCAGTTGAGGAGCATATCTGCCTCGTCGATGATGGCTCTGCCCTTTTCTTTAAATAGCAGCAAGATTTTTCTTAAGCCTTCAACAAGCTCTGGCAGCGGCTGGTCGGAAGGCAATCCATGTACATGCAGGTAGAGGGCCTCTTGGTATTTCAAAGCAATGCAGGCCAAGCTCTTGCTGGAGATCAGCAGATAATGCTTATTTTGACGGATGCTCTCGAGTTCCGCCTGCATTTCCGCCAATTTTTGGGCAGTCAGCTGCGTGTTGCGGTCAAAATAAAGCACATGTGTAGCTTGTTTGAAAGCCTTGCGCGATGTCTCCTGCATGTCTTTGAGCACAGATTCAAACAGAGCTTCTGGCACAACTACCGTGGAGAGGTGATCTCCGTCGGCATTTAGCACCGCCAAGATGGGCAGCAAGACGCTGGTCTTGCCAGCTCCCATGATCATTTGCAAAATGACATGGGGATTGCCCGTGGGAGTTATCATTTGCTCAAGTTTGGCAACTTGCTCGCGGCGCAGGCTCAAATCGGCGCAGTATTCAAATAAAAGAAAAGCCGGCCTGGTAGCTGGATTGTAGGTGCGTTTAGACTGCGAAAGCCCTTCCAATTCCGCATACAGGCGATTGGTGGCAGCTTGCCGCTCGGGGTTGTCTCCGTCGACAGTTTTAAGCGCATCCACTTCTTTAAAAGCCGTCAGAGCCCTGTGCACTTTTTGAGCACGGGTCTCTTGCAGCAAATAATGCATCACTAAAAGATTGAGTTGATTGAAATCTTCGATATTTAAAAAGGGGTTTAGCACAGCTAAGGCGGCGGTATCTTTTTGCACAAAAAATAGCCATAAATCGGACATAGTTATTTTGCTTGCGCGCGTAGCTTGTTCGGCCACGCCACGCGCGATCCCAGCGGCATTCTGGCTAGTTTTATTGGCTATGCCGAGCAAGTGAAATTCGGTCGTCAGGGCGCGCTTTTTGAGGTCCGTAGCCTGGATGGCCAAATCGCGGTAGAGACGCGTGGTTGCCTGCTTGGGATCTTGCAAGTCCAAGCAGAAGCGCGCCTTGATTTTGCCTGCGCTTATGCTGGCCATCTCTTGCCTAAACGCTTTCAGTGCCAAGCTCTTAAAAAGGGTGAGCTGGCGCAGTGTAAAGACGGGATATTCCGCCTTGAAGCGCTTTTTGTCTTTGTGAGCTAGCAATACCAGCAGCGCTTGCAAAGTGATCGGGCTGTGGCGCGGATGCACAGGATCGTCATTTTGTAAAATGCCTTTCACCTCTGCTTCTACGGGATAGGTTTGCAA
>PLSG01000232.1 GCA_003164155.1 Parachlamydiaceae bacterium
ATGTTAAGCGAGGAAGAATTATTTATGCTACACAATGCCACATATAAAGAAAAATTCAATATGCTGCAACCTTGGATGCCCGCGATAGTCGAGTCTATAAAGAAGGATTTAAAGAGCGAGCACCTCAGCACAGACCATCAGTTTGTTAAAACGTATCTGGCCGGCAAAGCTATCAATGGCTTGAACACAGCTGATTTGGCAAAAGCCTACGCCGCGGCCATCGCCGACGGGCATGAGAAAGTAGGTGAGTTTATAGCAAATCGCTGGTTGCTTAAACACGGTGATGTGTATGCCTATTTCGACAAGCAATTGCGGACAATTGCCGAAGACTTTTCTACCCTCGTGGAAATAAATCAAGCCCAGGCCGATCCGATTATGCATGGAGCGGTGGACGAATTTGGTCCGCTTAAAACCTACCTATTTTCTGTGATGAACTCGGTAGTATTCCCCTCTAAAGTTTTCGCTGATTTGCGCCACCAAGCCGAAAAAAGAGCTTCACATGACGAAGTTGAAGCGCATAAGAAAGAAACGCATCAAAATCTGGCCGATGCACAAAAGGCACATGAAAGAGATGTGGCGCGCCTCACCGATAAATACGAAAAGAAGTTAGTCGGCATGCAGAAGAAATACGTGCAAGATACCGAATCTTTGAAAAAGCAGATCGCCAGCATGCAGCGCAAGCTGACCGGCGCAGCAGTTTAAATGTCTTTTCCAGATCTTCCAGGGGAACTGGAGGATCTGGAAAATGCGTCGTACCCTCCCGATATAAACACTTAGCCCCCCTAACTTATGCCTGCATTCCCATTGAAACCATTTCCTTTTACTATAATGCCTGTCAACGACGACGAGCGTTTTATGTGTGAAGCTCTGAAAGAGGCTTGGAAGGCCTTTCAAGCCAAAGAGGTCCCGGTAGGCGCCGTTTTGGTGTTTCAGGGGCGCATCATAGCAAGAGGCTACAATCAAGTTGAAATGCTGCGCGATGCCACGGCGCATGCCGAAATGCTCTGCCTCACCGCGGCGGAAGGCGCTCTGGAAAGCTGGAGGCTGAAAGACACCACACTTTACTGCACTCTGGAGCCTTGTTGTATGTGCGCCGGTGCGCTGTTTTTAACCCGCGTGCCGCATTTAGTGTGGGGAGCCCCCGATGTCCGGCATGGGGCAAACGGCAGCTGGATCGATGTCTTTGAAAAACAGCATCCCACTCACGTGCTTTCCATCCGTTCCGGGATATTGCAAGAATATTGTGCGGCCTTGATGAAGGATTTTTTTCAGGCAAGGCGCCGGGAAAAGGCCTCTGAAGGGCAGTTGGAGGAGTCATGAAGGGAGTTACGTGGCAGGGCATAGAGCAGCTACTGACTGAAATTGAGCAGGCACAAACAGGCAAGCTGCTGGAATGTGGGCGGCGCTTCATACCCAGTTTAACCACCGAAGATGTCTTGCAACCTAACGATTACCCTCTATTAGAGGCGCACCCTCTGTTTCGCTATGAAGAAGGCATACTGTCTGGCATCCACACCGTGCGCATGGCTTTGCTGGCCTATAAAAACGAGCATCCGGCCGAATCATAGCTCAACCTTCTTTAGCGTTCGATTGTCTTGTCCGCGCATACTGCACATGGCTTATACACAGGAGGATTTTTTGCAAAAAGCCGTTTCAATAGCGCTTTCCACGGCGTGTGCAAAATGGATGAGCGATTCATTGAACAGCTTTTCTTGTGTCATGGCGCAGCAGCTGGTCTCCTTGGTGATCTGGGCCAGCAGATAATGCACGTGATCTCTTTGCTGTTGGATATGCCGAAATATTTTGCGTAAGGTTTCCTTTCTAATTTCTTTGCGCTTATGTTTGCGTTGCGTATGGATCTCGCTAATTTTTTTCTTCGCATAGCGCATGATATGCGTGACAGCTTCATGTTCTGCCTTGAGATAAAAGCTCATATAAAGCGCTGTAAATGCCAATAATCCCCCTATGCCGGTCATAATCGTTTTAGCTAAATTGCAATGCGACAAAAAGCTGTGGCAATTTCCGTTGGGAATCTTGAGCGCGATCAATAAGCACAAGAAAAAAAAGAAAACTCCAAAGCAGAAAAAAACACTCTTGTACAAATTAGTGCGCTTTTTAAATGTGGTGTAGGGATGATTGTAGAATAAGTCGAATTTGCTATTTATCTTGAGGTAGAAATCTTTGCTGGGGATGATGAGGGGGGCAGGCGCGGAGGTGAATTTCACTATGGAGTGAGAGGGGGGAGTATCGCCTTGATGCGTGGAAGCATGGTTATCTGGGTACATGTCTTCTCCTGGTTAAAGCTGTTGAGTTTAAATGTTTTATTTAATTATATCGATGTTTTATTTAATTTGCAATAGACAAACATTGATGAGTGGTTTTAATGGAGATGTTTTGTGTTTGCTATATTATTGTTTAACAACCGTTTTGATATCTTTATTGAAGGGGATCAAAGCCGTAGCCAGCTCTGGCGGAATTATCCCTTGTGCCTCTAACGCTATGAAGCACCCATAGAGCAGAGGCAGGGCAACTTTGCCAGGTCCTTTTACGACGGAAGATAGCAAGGCTAGCACGCTTTGATCAAAGGCAAATTTTAGTTCTTTATGGTATTTCAACACTTCCATTAGTTTTGAGAAGGGAGGATAAATCCATTTCTGTTTGTTGTAGTAGTCAAAGACCTCATGATAGCATTTCTGGTCTTCGCCGCATTTCATGAAGGCATGCAAGCATTTAAATAGCAGCGCCATGTCATTATTTCCTACGCGCTGCATCTCTTCGGCATAGCGTTTTAAATGCAGCCTGTGAAGCTGCTGAATCACTGAGGGCGCATCCACAAAAGCCCCTCTGCCTTCGGCGTGTTCATTGAGTAAAAACTCTAAGAAAGCTTTAGCTCCTTTTTTTCCTTTATCTAAAAAATGCAGCAAAAAAGCCCGGTTGGGTATCTCCCAAAGACGCATGTATTGTGCGCTGATCATTTGCAAGGAGACAGAGGAGAACTCTTCGGCGATAGGGAGATGGACAAAAAGGCAATCCGGAAAATGTTGCCCAGGCAGGTCGGGCAATATAAAAGCCAGCTTAGGCCAGCTGCGGATACATGCCATCATGACCTTCTCGGGGGGGCCGTCTAGAAATAGGTAATACGCAGACTGTGGTGTATCAAAAAAATTTGCTTCTTTCGAAAAAAGGAGCATTTTTTTTGCCACATCTTCTATGCAGCTACTCGTTGCTCTAACGGGAAGCTCAGGCTGAGGGCAAAAAGAAACGCTGGGGCGGGTGGCGTGGTGATCTAAATTAAATGGAAATTCATAGGCGTGAAAACGTGGATCGCCTTTAACCCATTTATACAAAAACATCCCGTGCATAAAAGCCAAAATTTGGGGCATACAGCTGGGGTGATTCAAGACATGGGCTATAATACCGCCTGCCGAGTGCTTTTTACCTTCTCCAGCGACTAGGCGCAGATATTCCCAGCCAAATTTTTCAAGATATGGCAAGTAGTCTTTATGCTGCTCTAGGCAAGCCAAGAAAGGCAAGAAATTCAATATGTGTATAGCTTTGGCGATATCATCGTGGCCATAGTAACGCTTTTGCAGGTCATATAAAGTGCGCGCTGTCAAAAGGGCATTTTCGCTAGTTAGACACCCCTGCATTCTATCTCGAGCAAATTTTAGGGATGCAGGATCGATATCAAAACCGGCTGTTTGTTTATAGGCCATGCGACACAGCAAACTAGGTTTGATGGATCTGTGGGTCATAGACAATCTGGTCGAGGGCGCAATGGAATATTTGCGTATGCGCAAAGCTGCCAAGGCTTGGGCATAATCTTTTTCATCGCATTTCCCGCTAGCACCTATAGGATGCACTTTGCCTGACATTAACGACACTAAAAAAGCGTCTGTCACCGAAGGGCTGCTAAACTTTTGTTTATAAAAAAAGGTTAGTTCTATTTTATCTCCCAAACGGAAAATGGCGTGATGGTCCTCCTCACCTAAAAAAACTTCGGAATAATTATATAAATACAGCTCTTCGATGAGATAAGCTTCTAGATTCACCTGATGCTTTTTCTTTAAGACCTCCATCAGATAGGTGCATATGAATTTTTTCGTAGCCTTTAGATGTGTTCCAAGCACATTGTAACACAGGCATACGCAAAAACTTTGCTGTCCATCCAAAAAGCAGTCGGCGGTCTCTTCCATCAGATAGGGCGCATCATCTGCGATATCTAGAAAGCTGCTTTTAAAGATTTCAGTAAGATAAACGCTGATCTCCAGAGGGGTAAACTGCAGGGGGGGCAGCGCTACTTTAACATTTTTCCCTGCACCTGTGTGCCTTTTAGGTTTTAGCAGCGTTAGGGTATTTTGAATTTTTTCAATGTCTGACCGACTTGGCACAACGAAACACGCCTCATTCGCATCCTCTTTTTTAAGTTTGCTCTCTTTTTCTGCAGCCTCTGGAGAAGACACCGTGGGAGTTGCTAATAGGTGGGCGTTGTTGTTCTGCACAAGAAGTAAGTGTGGGCCTGACATACTGTATTCTCGCTAAAAAATGAGGGTGTCTAAACAGATAATTTCATGAAAATGCAAAATAACTAAAAATAATTCTCTCGCTGGCCCTAGTAAATAAAAAAACGAACTAATGTTTTAAGTTGCTCTAGCTATGGGAGACGATACACCACCTTCTTATTAATCACAACTTCTAATTCGACCCAATATGTAACTATGCGTGTATTCTCATAGCCATATACATGGACCTTCACCTCCGTTATTTAATTCAAGATTTAAAAGAAAATCAAAGTTGATCTTTTCGGTCAAAGTTTTGGCTGAAAAGGTGAATATGGCCCCTTCTTGATTAGTTATCTCTCCTGTAAATTTTTCACAGGATGGAAAGGATAAAAAAGATGGGAAGGATGGGGAGAGGATAGGAGAAACAGTCGCAGTTGCCGAAATTGCAGAGACAGCCTTTCCTCAGCCTGAAAGGCTGGC
>PLSG01000301.1 GCA_003164155.1 Parachlamydiaceae bacterium
ATTTGATGGATGTATTGCTGGGGAGTAAACCCTCGCCAGAACATGATGCCAGCTTCCCTATACTGTGGATAAGCCCAGTCTCCCATGTCCAAGGCCGAAATGCTGGCCACGGCGCAGGCTTCTTCGCCAAGCGAGCTCATGGCAAAAGTAATTGCGCCTTGCCGTTGCAGGACAATCATGCGCTCATCTGTATAGCGTGTGGTGAGCATGGCTTTATATCCCTGAATGAGCTCTTGTTCGGGGATAGCGTGTTTGCAGCTCTTAGACAGTGTGCCTTGGGCATCTAAATAGGATATGGTTTCCATTATTGTACCTCTAATAAGGCAAGTTGTTAGTCTATAAAACCTAGATCCGAAGGAACCGGATCTTAGGTTTTATAGACTAACAAATGCATGTGAGCTTTTTTTCACATTTAGCGACAAGATTCAGTATCTTTCGCCATTATCTTTCAATGGTTAGTCCCCCTGCATCCGGTTCCTNNGCGCCGATGCCAGCTTTGATCGCCTGGGCAATGGATTGTGCCATCTGGTGCACAATCTTGGGCTCTGGGCCTTCGACCATCACACGGCAGATATTTTCTGTGCCGGAATAGCGCGTGAGTACGCGGCCGGCTTTGCCTAAACTGTCCTCAACTTTCTTTTGAGCGGCGGAAACTCCAGGAATTTCATGCAGGGGAGTTTTGGCAGATACTCTGACGTTGATCAAAGCCTGAGGATATTTTTTAACGATGGCAGCCAATTCGGATAATTTCGAGTCGGTCTCAATCATGATGCGCAATACCTGCAAGGCAGATACTAGGCCGTCTCCTGTGGTGTTATGGTCGAGAAATAGCAGGTGGCCGCTTTGTTCTCCTCCCAGATTTGCGTCGTTTTTGATCATATCTTGGATCACATAGCGATCTCCCACTTGTGCTTGGATGACTTCTATGCCTTCCGATTCCATGGCTTTGAGTAGCCCAAAATTGCTCATCACAGTGGCCACGACTTTGTTATTGCGCAGCGTGCCTTGCTTTTTCATGTCTTTTGCACAAATCGCCAAAATGACGTCCCCATCAATAATCTGCGCATTTTCATCGATCATAATCACCCGGTCGGCATCTCCATCCAGTGCGATTCCCACATCGGCATGGTGATCGATAACCCCTTTTTGGACGGTTTCGGGATGCAAGGAGCCGCAAGCTTTGTTGATGTTGAGTCCATCAGGGGTGTTGCCGTAGACGAAGACCTGGGCGTCTAGTTCTCTAAATACCAGGGGAGCTACCTTGTAGCCCGCTCCATTGGCGCAGTCGAGCACAATTTTAAGATTTTTGAGCGATAGGCGCCGGGGGAAAGTGGCTTTGACAAATTCTATGTAACGTCCATCGGCATCGTGAATCTTGGTGTTGCGTCCAATTTCCCAATCCGCAGGAAGGCTGTCTTCAAAATTATTTATGTGTACCAGAGATTCCATCTCCCTTTCCCATGCATCGGGTAGTTTGTATCCTTCAGCCGAAAAGAATTTTATGCCGTTGTCGCTAAAGGTGTTATGGGAAGCTGAGATTACAATGCCTGCGTCAGCCCGGTATGCCCGGGTGATGAAAGCCACACCGGGTGTGGGCAAGGGTCCTACCATCAGCGTATCCACTCCCATGGAGCATAAGCCGGCAATTAGCGCATTTTCGAACATATAGCATGAAAGGCGTGTGTCTTTGCCTATGACCACACGGTGTTTGCCTTCGTGTTTGCGGAAGATCTTTCCGGCTGCCCGGCCTAACGCCAAGGCTGTTTCTACGTTCATGGGAGACTGATTAGCCTTGCCCCTTACGCCGTCCGTGCCGAAAATTTTCGTGGCATGTTTTTGCAATTTCATAAGTCTCACTTCCTGTCATGNNCTACTGCATAAATCAAGTTAAATCAAACCTGAAGATCAATCCTTTTGCTTGACTCTTTAGACGGCACCGTTTATCCTTAGCCTTTATTCTTACCGTGTTTTATCAATCGAGGAGTTCACTCTCCTAAGGAGTAAGGCTAAATCTGTGCAACCGAGAGAATTTTTTGCTAGCGAACATGACATAGACTCTAAACTTATCGATGCAGACGCTCTGCATGTCCTAGTAAGGCTGCGCGAAGCCGGATTTACGGCTTATTTAGTAGGCGGCAGTGTACGCGATTTGCTTAGAAAACAACGTCCCAAAGATTACGACATATCTACATCGGCTAGACCTGAGCAGGTGAAAAGTGTGTTCGGCCGTCAGTGCATATTGATCGGCAAGCGGTTTCGTTTAGCGCATGTGCGCTTCGGCCGAAAAGTCTTTGAGGTGGCTACCTTCCGTGCCGGGGAAAATGAAAGCGATCTGATCATTCACGACAATGAATGGGGATCTCCTGAAGAAGATGCTTTGCGCCGCGACTTCACTATTAACGGGCTCTTTTATGATCCCGTCATGCATACTGTAATTGACTATGTAGGCGGCTGGGAAGATATCCATAAAAAAGTATTGCGCTCGATTGGAGACCCCCTCGTCCGCTTTAAACAAGATCCCGTGCGCATGCTGCGCCTGATAAAATTCCGCGTGCGCTGTGGATTCGAGATCGACTCCATTACTGAGCAGGCGTTGGAGCANNCGGAGCAGTGCAAAGAAGAGATTACCAAGAGTTCGTATGCGCGCATTTTGGAAGAGATGCTGCGGATGCTGGAGTCGGGTTACTCTGCCCCCTTCTTTGATCGCATGCTCAAAAGCGGGATGCTGCACGTGCTTATGCCGCAGCTAGCGGAGTTTTTGCAAAGCCCGCATGGTCAGAGCGTCAACAGCTATCTCACCAACGCTGACAAAATCTGCCAGGCATATGGAGCTGGGACAATTAATCGCGGTGTGCTTACGGCTTGCCTGCTGTTTCCCTATCTCGAGCAGCAAATCCAAGAGCAATATCTAAGTAAATCCACGCTTCCCAACTTGGGCGACATTATGCTGATGTCTACGGGAGTGATCAAGGATTTGCTGTGGTCGGCATTTTCGCATTTCCCCCGACGTTTGAGTGCCATGATCGGCTTTATTCTGGCTACCCAATACCGCCTTACGCCTTTCAGCCATAAGAAGCACATGTCCCTCAAGCTTCTGCATCACAAAGAGTTTATTTTGGCGCTCAAGTTTCTCAAGGTACGGTCTTTGGTAGATCCACGTCTGGATGGTCAGTATCTCGAATGGAAAAAGCTATTTAAGCAGATAGACAGGCGCGGGGAGCACAAATCGCATTCCCACCACTCCTCAATGCATTC
>PLSG01000115.1 GCA_003164155.1 Parachlamydiaceae bacterium
TTTTTTCTGGAGAACCAAACCTCATGTATTTCCTGTAGAAGCCACAAAGTTTGGTGGGAAAATCCGTCGCATTTTTTCAATCGCCCGATGCGGGCTCTGGGAATATTATCAGCCTTCCTACAGTTCCCTCGCCCCTCGATGACTCGGGGCTCAGTCACTGTGGGCTTTGTTCAGTCGTCCGAGGCGGGCTCCCGGAAGCACTTATGCCGAATGGGAATCTATGATGAAATTATGAAAATAGCCTTTTATTTTCGGGAAGTGTGTTTAGCTATGGCGGCGTGAAAATATGCTTCCCAGCGCATGAGCGTGGGATAAGATAAGTCGCTTGCCCTACTTTTTGTGAAATACTCGTTTTTAATAGCCGACGCAATTTCAGGATTACTCAAAAGGGCCTCTTGCTCTATTTTGGCAAGCTCTGGATATCGCGCGTGTAGCGCATCGCGTATGATCATGCCTTGAATGACCGGAGTTACATTATATTCTGTGGTTGCCCGCTGCTTAAAGACTTTTAGACTTTCAAAAATTTTGGGGTCTTGAAAAAGAGCTATAGCGGCATCGCGGTTGGAGGGAGTATATGCGCATGCAGAGGTTAGCTTTAAAAATTCTCCGAGGGGAGGGTAGATTTCTGTAGCTAAATTCACTTGTTGCTCAGAAAAAACGTGTGCACCGGGCGCAGCGGGATACGAGTCATCTTTATCGTGCCTTAAGGCAACATTATCGAACATAAAAGAGCGCAGGCATCGGCTATTTTGCCATATTTCAAAAGGGGTGCTGTTACCCGTCCCCAGCTGAAAGTCTGCGGCCTTTTGGAGTTGTTGGAGGACACGTTGATCCATGGGTGTTTCCCTTAAAATGACTCTTAGGGAACGCGGTTTGGCAGAATCGATCACAACAGGATGATCTGCGAGACCTTCCGCGCAACAAGTCACGCGGCCGATATTATTTAGTCTTAGAAAAGCTATTCGCTCAGGGGTCATCATCTTGGAGGTAAAATATTCTAAGGGTGTCTTTTCCCCATTTGGGCCACGATCCTTATGCGATAAAATAAAGATCAAGTTTGGGTTTTTTTCTCCGCCTACCACCACATCGATAAAATGCAGTTTCACCGCCGTCTGATGGGCATAGCCAGCCCCCAATCCATGTTTGTCATGAAATTCTGACCCACCTATATTGCCTACGTGAATTTGGGTGTAAAGGACCGGATCGATAACTTTAATTACCTGCATAGCCTGCAATTGAATAGCGCCGCGCTCTTTTTCTTCTCCTTCGCTATTGACTTCCACACCTAAACTTTCGCTTGTGGAAGGTGGGGTTTGGAAGAATCCGCCGCTTATGTCTAATCCAAGATAGACGCATTGGGAGACATACTTTGTTAATGCGCCTTTGCTCAAACTTTCAATCACAAGGCCTTGTTCCGTGGTAGATAATGTGGAGTACGGGCTTTCAATTAACCTATTCCAAGGGTGATCGTCTTCTTTGTCCTTTTTTAGAATTTCTAAATTTTTGGTTTTGTTGTCAACTTTTATGTTTAAGCCGGCCGCTAACAGGTCTGAACTTTCATTAAGCCAATAAGGATTGTGGGAGCCAATTTCATACACAAAATTAATTTTAGCATCGGAAGAAAGCTCGAATCTATCTGCGAGATAAGAAGTTTTTGAGGGGTCACGTGAATCCAGCGGACAGTATATGATTTGGTCGATTTTTTCACCTGGTGAAAAACCCGTCTGTTTTTTATTGTAGTTGTATATTTTAACTTTAAGACCTTTAGCCCTCAAGCGTTCTATAAATATTTTAATGTGATCTTCGGATTTATCCACGCTCCAATGGATTTCAGCGTGTGGATCTACTTTTGCATAGGCTTCGATAATCTGCTGAGCAATAGCAAAATCTCCCATCCCACCACGGGATTCATTCAAAACTAAAAATTTCCGAGGCGTATCTTGAGGGGGAAGGGGCAGGTGAGCATACGCTAAAAATAAGGACTTTGCTATAAAGCAGGGCAAGGCGTCAAGATAGTTATCAGGTTTGGAGACACTGGATGGCTTAGTGCCTTCTAACGTTGTAACTTCAGATGAAGCCATAGTAGATAGCGGTGTACTGCCCTTAAGGAGCACCTGCTCTTTAAGGGCTTTGATTTTGGTTTCTTCTTCAGGTGGAAAATCTATCGTGGCTTGAAAAGCTTTGCCTTGGAGAAGAGGCGCTAAGTGTTTTTCGACGTCGAGGGGCAGCTTTTTAGGCGATTCATCAGGTTTTAGTTGTGGAGAAGAACTCCCCACTCCTGTCACAGCTTTTCTTTGAGAAGATGAGGAAGGGTTTATACTCATGAGCCACCTCGCTTTACTTAATGACTAAGTTTTCCTATTTTAGGACAACTATACTAATTTCCAATGAATTATATTACGTATTGTATAATAAAAAATTAATATAGTCAAAACCTAAGACAAACGCTAACACAAACCTAAGACATTACCTAAAGGTGCGCCTAATACGGTAGGGATTTTATTAGACCAACTTCTTACTGCATTTTTACAGTGATTAGATTGTGAAAGAATTAATGATAACCAGCCAACAAGTAATTGTCCATTATTTAT
>PLSG01000076.1 GCA_003164155.1 Parachlamydiaceae bacterium
AAAAGGCTGAAGGCCTTTCTCATATGAGCCTAGGGCAACGCCCTAGGTAAGCTAAGTAAAATTCCGCACGCTGAAGGCGTGCTGTATGGTGAATAAAACCGCAACGTTAGCATGACATGACTTCTAGGAGTTTTCATGTAGGTATAACTAATCAAATCCGCAAATTTATGTTTGACAGTGTACTAGTACACTGTCAAGCCAAACATATCAATTCTGGTTTGACAGTGTACTAGTCGCATTGTTCTCTTTGCCTTCCCATCCAGATACCCCACAGTTCCTCTGTGAGGTATCTGAATAGTTACCGGTTTACTTGCTTGAGGATAATGGCAGAAAAGGATGCCATGCGGTATTTGGCATGCGATAAAAAGCATGGAACCGATTCGTCATAAAAGTCGAAGGGGGAAGCATTGTAGGTATTGACTATCCATTGCCATATTTTTCCAGGGGGACAAGGGGGAAGGGCAAAACTGATGGGGGTGTCTTGCGCGTTGAAGGCCACGTAGATAGCTTCATCTTTTTCTCTGTCGTAGAGTGTAAAGGCCAATACATTCAAATTCTGATGCCATTCAGGCATATGCAGCTTCACACCATGCCATTCGATATCTTGAGCGTTCAAAAAAGAGGAACGGCAAAAGATGGGATGTTGTTTGCGAAATTTAATCAGCATTTGGTAAAAGCGAAAGAATCCCGGATTGGATTCATTTTTTTTCTGGATGCGATCCCATAAAAACCAATTTAAGGCATTATCTTGGCACCATGTATTGTTATTGCCTTGCTTGGAATGCGCATACTCATCTCCCATGCCTATCATGGGAACGCCTTGAGAGACCATCAGGGCGACATGCAGATTGCGCATTTGGCGATGGCGCAAGGCGATGATATGCCCGTTGTTAGTATCTCCCTCTGCACCGCAATTCCAGCTGTCATTTGTATCCGAACCATCTCGGTTATTTTCATCATTAGCTTCGTTATGCTTATAGTTATAAGCTACAAGGTCTGCCAAACTGAAACCATCGTGGGCGATCACAAAGTTTACGCTTGAGCGTGGACTCCGTGCGTTTCCATAGAGATCTTGAGATCCGCTTAGGCGCGTGGCAAATTCTCCCTTCAGTCCCTGTGTACCTTTGATGAATTTGCGCACGGCATCGCGGTATTTGCCATTCCATTCCGACCAGCGGTCTTTTTGAGCATAGAACGAGCCTACCTGGTATAGCCCGGCGGCATCCCAAGCTTCGGCAATGAGTTTGGTTTGGCGCAGCACGGGATCGTTTGAGATCATCTCCAAGATAATGGAAGGGTCGACAGGTATTCCGCGCGGATTCCTGGTGAAAATCGAGGCCAAGTCAAAGCGGAAGCCGTCCACATGCATTTCGACTACCCAATAGCGCAGGCAATCGAGGATTAGCTGTACCACCACCGGTTGATTGCAGTTCAATGTATTGCCGCATCCCGAATAGTTGGCGTATTGCCCCTTTCCCTCCAACATATAGTAGACGCTGTTGGCTAAGCCGCGGAAGGCATAGGTCGGGCCATGTTCGTTGCCTTCTGCTGTGTGGTTGAAGACCACGTCTAGAATGACCTCCATGCCATTTTTATGCAGTTCTTTGACCATGCGTTTAAATTCCCGCACAGAGCCGCCGAAAGTGGTATCGGAGCTATAGCGATTCATCGGAGAAAAGAAGTGCACCGTGGAATAGCCCCAATAGTTGTATAGCTGCTCTTTGGTGAGCGGATTGAGATGACGCCATTCATTTTCGTTGAATTCATGCAAGGGGAGCAGTTCTAGTGCATTGACGCCCAGCTGCTTTAAATAGGGAATCTTTTCGATGATGCCGTTGAATGTGCCAGGAT
The DNA here is from genome assembly GCA_003164155.1 of Parachlamydiaceae bacterium. Taxonomy (GTDB): domain Bacteria; phylum Chlamydiota; class Chlamydiia; order Chlamydiales; family Parachlamydiaceae; genus BOG-1457. The sequence continues at coordinate 1,852 of PLSG01000076.1, forward strand.
GCATCACCCCGCTGGAGCTATCTTGAGTAAATCCGCGCACGTGCATTTCGTAGATGAGCAGATCTTGCATGGGAAGGTTGAGCGGCTGATCGTTGTCCCATTCGAAGCGCGTGTCGGGATCGTCTATAGAAAAAGCAGCGAGCGGAGCGTAGTCTTTGCCTTCTTTTTCGCCCCACTGATAGGGTGACGAGAGATGCTTGGCGTAGGGGTCCAAGAGCAGCTTGCTTGGGTCAAAGCGCTGCACATGCTGTGCATCTTCTGCTCCATCCACTCGAAAGGCATAGCAAAAACACTCTGGCAGCTCATAGAGGCAGATATGCCATACATTGCCCGTCTGGCTGGGCATGTGGATTTCGCCAAGCGGCGTGCGCTCCTCATAGGAAAAAAGGCATATGGTCACCGCGGTGGCATGCTCCGAAAATAGGGCAAAGTTCACCCCTTGGTTTAGGATAGAAGCGCCAAAGGGGATGGGCCTGCCTCGACTGGTGGCAAACATGGGTTTACCTGCTTTTGTAATTTTATACTTGTTCTTCTATTTACTCTTTTGGCTCTAAAATGGCAAGTGCTCATAAAATCCAGCTAAGCAAGGTAGAACGTGGTGAATTGATATGCGATTGAGTGACACATCACAAGCTGAATGTCATGAAAACCAAAATATGAATTCAAGGAAGAATTTGAAATTTTCTTCTAAAAAGCATGGCCTAAAAATGCTTGGATAATAAATTGTAGGGCTGCCAATAAAAGTTCAAAAGGGCACTTGTCATGGCAAAACCAGGCGGTGCTTTTTTGAAAAATTATAGGTGTTCAGTAGATAAATAAAGCCAATTGACTCATATGAAGCCTTAGTGGTTTTCATGCATGGCGTTAAAGGCGAAGAATTCATGTATAGCCTTAAAGATGCCTGTGGTGAAATTCAGCTGAATAGTATTTACTCATTAGACGCCACTTGGAATCAATTACTCTTTGCCCAGTCTGTTAAATTTATTGGTTCTGGATTAATCTTCGGACCTCTAACTTTAATCACCCTAAGCCAAATTTCTGAATCTAAATATGGAAAAGCATCAGCTATTTTCATTGCAATCCGTTTTGTGGGATCAACGATAGGGGTAATTTTTTTAGCGCCCTAGTTTTTCACTATACCCATGTGATTGATCTACATGTGATTGATCTATTTGTTGCAACTTATCCAAAAGAACTATTGCACGAAGGCATTACCCAGGCTTTTTTTGTTGTAAGCGTCGTGATATTGCTGAGTCTGATACCTATAGGATTTACCGATACCAAAGATCTCCATCGGGAAATTTCAAAAAATAAGAACCGCTAGCGAATCTGAAAATCCTAAGTAACAGTGAGGATAACGAGAGTCTAGGTCTAAGATCAATTGAGCAAGCTTTTTTAAGGTAAGGTTTTCGATTCCTAAAATATAACTATCCCCATTCCTTAAATCAATTAATGTTCTCGATGTAACTGCCGTGGACAATACATCAAAGCTTAAACGAAATTCATGTTGTAAAATAAATTTTAGTCCTGTATGAAAAGTTAATCGTAGAGCGAATCGAATTTCAAAGTGAGAGGTGGAAAGTGCAACAGGAGACTTAGCCGCCTAGCACAAAATGACTTAAACTTTAGCTTTTTAGGAAATTACATGGATATCCAGCAATGGGTAAGTGAATGGTTGTCGGCGCATGCGGATCCTAAAAATGAAAAGGCGCTGCATTTAGACATGAAAGAGGCTTTACAGCTATCTATGGATGTGCGAGCGCTTGGGGTAAATATTGAAGCAGTGGATATTTTGGCGATTCCCTCTGTGGTTGAATTGGGAAATTTTCTTGCGCAACATGCGCCCACCAGTCCTGCCCATCAAGAAGGGATTGCGATTATAGGCATGAGCTGCCGCTTTCCGGGAGCTCAAAACTTAACCCAATTTTGGGACTTGCTGATCTGTAGTCGCGACCCCATTAGTGAGATCCCCCCTGAGCGCTGGGATGTCGACGCCTTTTACGATCCAGATCCCAATGTGCCCGGCAAAATGATTACCCGACAAGGTGGCTTCCTTTCGGATGTCGATCTATTCGACGCGCCCTTCTTTTCCATTTCGCGCAAAGA
>PLSG01000167.1 GCA_003164155.1 Parachlamydiaceae bacterium
ACATAGTCGAGGCAAGGTGTGCCGGCGCCCAGTACTTCATAGCCCAATCCGTGAGACATAGTCTACACCATCATTTTTTGGATGTATTGTTTATTGGCCTGAAAATAATCGTATCCCGAAAAAATGGAATAGGCTGCCGCGATGGCTACTAATACAGTGCTGGCCAAGTACAATGTCTCGGCGGAAAGCAGCCCATGCGTGTAGGGAATGAGCAGTAGAATCACCAGAAGTATCACCACAGCTTGAATAACAGCCTTATATTTTCCACTCTGACGTGCGGCCAAAGCAAAACCCTTTAGAGCGCAGATCGTGCGCAACGTGCCTATCATGGAATCGCGGTAAAGAAAAACAAAGATCAACAGCAAATTGATACTCACAGGTCCTTGAGTGAAAGTGAGCAGCGCGGATGTTCGATAGATGCTATCAGCCATAGGATCGAGGATTTTGCCCAAATTCGTCACTTGGTTGTAGCGGCGGGCAATAAAGCCATCCAACGAATCGGTAAGTTCGGCTATGCACCACAGAAAGAGCAGAATGAAAGGCGCGGTAGTGGGGGCAATGCCAAATTTGGCATATTCGGAATAGGCCAGAAAAAATAGCGGCCCGATAAAAAGACGGGTAAGGGTTAACCAATTGGCAATGCTCACTCTATTTCCCTTTATTTTTCAATTGCTTATAGATTTCAATATATTGATTGCAGGCGACGTTCCAACTATGGTCCATATTCATGCCATTGACCATCAGCTTGCGCCACCGTTCTGGTTTTTCAAACCAGCAGTCAATGCTGCGATCCAGAGCCGAATTGACGCCTTGATCGTCGGGGCTCAAAAATGTGTAGCCGTTGGTTTCTGCAAAATCCTTACCTGAGTTGTCGACATCAAAGACCGTATCGAATAACCCCCCCACGGCACGCACAACAGGCACCGACCCATACTTTAAGGCAATCAGCTGGGTGAGCCCGCAGGGCTCGAATATCGAGGGCACAATGAACATATCCGATCCGGCATATATCAGGTGCGCTAATTCTTCATTGTGATGCAAAATGATGTGCACATGAGGATGGTCGTTAAATTCGTGACGCAGCTTATGAAATTCGAGATTGATGCTCTCTATCGGACTGGATCCGAGCAATACAAACTGCCCCCCCTTCTCCAGAGTGCGAAATAAGGCGTGTTTGATCAGCTCAGGTCCTTTTTGAGGAACAAGACGAGTCACACACCCCACCAAAGGGCGATGTTGCTCTTCTAAATCCAAGCGATCGCGCAAAGTTTTCTTGATGAAAGCTTTTTTATCCAAGGTGTTGAGATCTTTTTTATTTTGGGGCATCTCGCGTGCCGAGTAATGCGCCGGAAGAAAACGGTCGATTTCGGGGTTCCAATATGAATAGTCGACGCCGTTTAAGACTCCTTTGAATTTGTGTTGATGCTTTTGCAAGATACTTTCCAAGCCAAAGCCTCCTGGTGACGTAAGCACCTCTTTGGCATATGTGGGAGAGACTGTGGTCACAAAATCGGAAAATACCACCATGCCCTTCAAAAGATTAACCGTTTCGGGGTAAATGGGATCTTGCAGCTTTTCGGGCGTGAGATAAACGCTAGCTTTCAAACCTATCTTCTCAAGTTCGGCCGGAGAGCATCTCCCTTGGTACTCCATATTGTGTATTGTGCTGACAACCTGGGCACTTTTCAATCCCAACGCATTGTACATATCGTAATACAGGGGTGCAATCGCGGCGGTCTGCCAGTCGTGCAGATGAATAATATCTGGATTCATCTGCTTTTTTAACATGAACTCCAAAGCCGCCCGGCAAAAATATAAATAGCGGTCGCTATCGTCAACACATCCGTAAATGCACCCACGGTTGAAGAAGTATTTGGGATGGTGCACATCGATAAAATACACTTTCAAGTTTTCTACCCAGCCAGACCATACGCTGTTGTGATGCCATCCTCCGTCATAGAAGGACATCAGATCGGGATAATTGATAGACATATCCCGGACTTGGTTGCTGTCCATGCAGTCGTATTTGGGGATAATAATATCTACGTCATGTCCTTTCCAAGACAGTTCCCGCGCAAGGCCAAGAAGCACGTCGCCAAGACCACCCACTTTTGCAAGGGGGGCCAGTTCTGATGCTATATGTATGATATGCATAGCTTACCCGATACGTTTGAGATTTGCTTGGTTTTTATAACATACATACGAACATAGCATTTCTTTGATTCAAAGTAAAAGCGTATATGCACATTGCACAGTTTCAAGGCTGGGACACACCCTTGGACTTATCTGCTACAATTACCAAAAGATGAAACAGCTTGAATTTTAAACCATTTTAGCTTAGCCTAGTATGTCGTTAAGCTAGTATTTGCAGGTTCAACTGAAGGGCTTTGGCCGGTCAAATTTGCAAATACTAGCTCGTTCTATTCACCCCCGAATGGGGGTGNNTGAAAGGGGTGCGGGCTGCATTTGCAGGAAGTCTATGAAATGATATAGGGACATATATCGCAGATGTGGTAAAAGCTTTGCTTATTATAACACTGCCCGTACCCCATTTCAGGGGTACAATATCCTTCATAGCCTTCCCAGGGCTGCGCTTCGCTTGCCCTGGGCTACATGCCCTCACCCCCGTTCGGGGGTGAATACGTGATTTTTGTGCCTTTTTCCTGTGCTAAAAAATCACATTAAGCATGCTCTAAGGTTTGGTAACACTCTTACGCTGCTACCGCAGCGCAGCCATTTTTATGCCATCAAGCCCCGCGTGAAGGAGGGTCTCCGCCGGAACGTGGGGTTGAAATCATGCAAGTAATTTAGCTGCGGTAGCAGCGTAAGAGAGTGATCAGATCTTGAACCATACGAGGATGATACCATGAAATTTGCTGATTCCGTATTATACGAAGACAACCATCTGCTGGTAGTGAATAAGCCGGGGGGCATCCCCACGCAACCTAGCGGGACCGATCAGATCAACCTCGAATCCATGGCCAAAGAGTGGATAAAGCATACGTATCAAAAGCCTGGAAATGTCTTCTTGGAAGCGCTGCATCGCTTAGACAAGCCTGTCAGCGGGGTCGTGGCTTTTGCCAAAACCAGCAAAGCCCTGTCGCGCCTAAATGCGTCGATGCGCAATAAAGATACCCAAAAAATGTATTGGGCTTTAGTTGAAGTGCCTAATCAGGCAGCCGTGAAACAACTAACGCAAAATCCCCAAAAGTTGTTGGAAAACTATCTGCTACATGATGACTTTAAGGCCTCGGTGGCTTCGGTGGGAACGCAGGCGGCTAAGCTTGCGCAGCTGCACTACAGCCTCATCCACTTTCATTTGCATGAAACTCAAGCTCTGTTGCAAATCTCGCTGCTAACTGGGCGCTATCATCAAATAAGAGCGCAGCTTTCCCATATACATCTGCCTATCATAGGTGACGCCAAATATGGCAGCAAAACCCCTTTTCACTCAGGGGCCATTGCCCTCCATCACAGGCAGCTTCAATTCCCTCATCCCACAACCCAGAAGCTGCTGACCATCGAGGCTCCCTTGCCACAATATTGGCCAGCGCTCTCATAATAACCCAAGTTGCTAGTCTATGCCACCTAAATCCGGAGGAACCG
>PLSG01000370.1 GCA_003164155.1 Parachlamydiaceae bacterium
ATCTACAAGTGGAAGAGAAATCCTGTTTTTTGCTTGAATTTCCTATACACAAACAAAAGATCTGATTGCATAAAAAAATATGATTATAATATAATTTGACATACTAAGAATAGAAATAGTTTAATAAAATTAAATTCCAGGAATTTATAATCACTCGCTTTTTATAGGGGGAGTAATGGCTAGTATTGTGGCAAGTGTGGGTGAAGGAGAACGGTTAACGAGCCAGGTTTTCAAGTTATCTGAAGAAGTCATTACTTTTAAAAGTGTCGTTTATTTATGGAGAGAGCACAGCGACTATTTAACTCTAGATAAAGATGCACATGTCCTAAATATTGATGCCGTTCTTACGCTTGATAAAAGAATTAATGCCTTACAAGCCATAGTGTTAAGCGATACTTTAAAAAAAGAACTCAAAATTGCCCAAGAGCACTTGATAAGTGCTTTTGCTATTTATCAGAAAATAATAATAGAAAATGTGAGAAGCGGTGCTAGTGCTAAGAAAGAGCAGATGGAAAAGTTATTCAGCGCCTCTACTGCACACCTCGGCAATCCCTTCGTTTCTTCTGAATGCGTTTTGGGAGTGCAGCAGATCGCTTTGGCTTTACATCTTGAATGTGTTAAGCTCACCCCCCCTGCAGAATCTGAACAAAAAGTGCGCGGAAATAGTAGACCGCCCTCATCTGCGTTGACTACTCTGATTTCTTCTCTAAATTTAAGAAAAAATGGCGAAGCAGCTTTAACGTGCTTTGAAACGCAGTTTGATAAGTCTGTGGGTAAGTTTAAAAATAAGCCCGATGCAGCCTTTAAGCTTTTGATAAAATCTGAATTTGAAACGATAAACGCCTGCGCCAAAGGCAATGCAAAGGCAATGAAAATTTTATCCGATTTGAAGGTATTCATCAACAACATCCCTCTACCAGTTACAGATGAGCATTATAAGAAGTTTATGGCTGGTTTGCACGCTTTAGGCAAATCCGAGTGGCGCTTAATGCTTGTCCAAGCCCTCATTCCCCGCTTTGCTTCTCTTTTAGTCTCTGAGATCCGCAAATTTGGCCTAAGTGCTTCTCAACGTTTTGTGCTTTTGAAGGAATTGGCTGTCACACATCCTGAGCTGCTTGGTAGCATTCGCGCGTTCGAAATCCCAAGTGAAGATCAGCGTCTGCAGATCGCCCTTTTGGTGGCCCAGAAACATCCTAAACCACTTAAATTCCTAGATTATATGCCTTTTAAATACCTAGATGTTATAACGAGCGATTATGGAATTAAAAATCACAAATATATAGGTGAGATTGGCAAAGTCCTCGTTTCACAAAAAGATGTGGCTTTTTGGCCAAACGAGATTTTGGGGTGGCCGTTTTATTTCTTAAAAAAAGATAAGAGAGCCTTACTCATTACCCTTAAAAAGGAGAACAGCGCCTTAGCCATTACCCTGGCTGAAATGTATCTAGTTAATAATGCTAGTCGCTTTCGTGAGGTAGTAAACTTTTTTGATGATGATCCAAGCATCCTTCTCCCTTTAGCGAGACTGGCAGCTACGAAAAGTATAGAATCGCTCNNGCTTAAAATAGCCGTGGTGCATACAGGTGGCGATGCCTCTCACTTTATATACGAAATAAAAAGCCGTGCTTCAGAAATAAAAAATACACATCTTGTATGGGAAATAGCTTCCAGAAACGTAGCCGCTTATCCGCATGCCTTATTTAATTCCATAAGCCAAGGATGGGGATCTGTTTTTACTGAAGAAGCCGATTTTTTAAATCTGGCAGAAGTGGCCTGCAAAGAATTGCCCGATAAAACGGATAAAAGGGACCACACTGTTTTTGCGCATTTACATCATACAGTGAGGGCTATGCAAGAGTGGTTAAAAGCACGCAATGGAAAAATGGAAGATGAGAGCCGCTGGCTTGAAGTAGCGAGACTGTCTGTGCAAATTTCCCCTTTGGTGACTAGCTCTTGGGGGTTTTTAGCAGATAACAGTTTTCTGGAAATCATGCTATTTGCCTTGGAGCAGGTTGTGCCATGCGAGGAAAAAGACCGGTACGATCATTGGTGTATGGTGCGCGACTTGTTGAAACCTCTATATGCGCGGTTTGGAAAACATCCTGATTATCCCATCCACCGTCCGTTGCTCTTAAAAATTGCACAAGCAGCTTTGGCTTTGGCTCCGCGTTTACACCTTGCAGAAAACCTCAGATTTTTGGCTGAAGATGATTGTCTATGTCTGGCAAAATCGCATCTCCTCCAATACAACGTATCGTTTGATTTCGCAACATATTATGAGTTTCATACCTTTCGCAACCAAAAACTCTTAAGGGAATTTGCAGCGCTATCGCTTGTAAAAAATGCATCAACTATTGCAGAATGGCTGCCTTACTTTAAGGGTGAAAATTTATTTGAATTGGCAAAATGCGCTATAGTTGGTGATCCGAACGCTTTTCACTTAGGACCTGATAGCAGAAGTATTTCTGAAACTTATCCTACGTTAAATTTAAGGCAGCAGCTGCATTTAGAGCAGTTGGCTTGGGGAAAAGCACCTCAAGAAAGTCTGCAAGCTATTTGCAAAATACAAGCCTATTATAAGTCCGAAGTCGGATCATCCTTAGACGTCTCTTATCCCGCTCTTAAATGGCTAGCAGACCCAGAAGCGGCCCAGTGGGACATTCCAATAACTAAAGACGAATGTTTATCTAAATTGTTTAAAGAAACCCTCTCGCAGCCCAAAGGAAAAAGAGAAAGTGTTTTGAAATGGCTTAGCTTTTATAGCTTGAAATGCCAAGTATGGAATATTTCTGCAGATATGCAAAGGGCGGCTTACCCT
>PLSG01000382.1 GCA_003164155.1 Parachlamydiaceae bacterium
TCGCCAAATTCTTTCTCAAAGGCGGCTTGATCGACTTTTCTCTCTTGGAGCAAAACCGTCTGAGCCTGTAAAAAGCTCCGTTTTATCTGATCTTCAATAAATTCGGGGACATTTCCGAGGCTATATTCGCTTATGAGAAAGGTCGCTTTTAACTGATTATATAAAAGCTTAAGCTCCATCACTTCCCACGCGGCTTCTTTTGTAAATGACGCGCCGTTGGCATAGCTTGCTAGAAGACTGCGGCAAATGCACATTTTATCAGCTGGTCCTATTTTGCCCTCATCCAACCAACGACGCAAAGTTGGCCCTAACCTATGGGCAAGGCAAAGGCTGGGATCGAGAGGACACCCTTTTTGAATAGCTTTTTGTATGTAAGCATCAAAGATCTGGCCAATTTGAAAAAAGAAAAGTGTAGGAGCCACAGCCCCACGCTTGTGAAAATATGCAAAGCCATTTGTATAAAAATCTGAGCCTTGCTTGGCGGTGTAAGGAGCATGCATGAGCTGGTTGAACAGAATTTCTGATTCAAAAAGCAGAAAAATAGCTAAATCCTGATACGCTTTATCATTCAATAGATCCATTTCTTGTTCGAAAAAGGCTATAGTCTTTGTCACTTGTAAAGCTTTATCTTCGCGGCAACTGATCAAAAATAGGTTGGCGTATTTACTCTGACGAAAACCCGGCGAAGTTAGAGCGTCGTTTTGGAGATTTTGGAATTGTGAGGTGCAATTGAACATAGCTAAAATGGCCGATTGTAAACTGTCTTTCGCGTTGGGTTGCCACTTATGGCTAAATAAGGGAGAGTAATCATTCACCGCCAATGAGTCAAAGGTCGTGGCCCATTCTTCCGCTCCATGCCAATTCACGCCATAAGTCTGAGAGGTAATTTGCGGATTCCAGCCGTATTGGATTCTTACGGGACTTTCAATCGAAAAGAGAATAGATCCTGTGGATTCAGAACCATCCTGCATGATAACATCGTTGCGTCTCTTTGAACCTAAAGCAAAACACTGAAATATAAAATATTGCCGCTTCCAGGCACAAAACGCCTTAGGCATATATTCACCTGTAAGATCAATTTTGGCTAAAGCTACCAGCCAGTGAGGTGAGGGCGTAGGATGTTTCCATAACTCGATAGCTTCAGCATGTAATTTTCCACCTAATTCAGGATGAGATTTTATGTACAAGTATAGAGTGTGATTTTCTGCTTCCGCTTTACTTTGCACATCATCTTCACTCAATACATCGATGACATTGACATCTTCCCACGCACTATCTCTATCGCGCGTCTTCATACAAGAGTAGTCAAAGAATGGCTCGCGATTTTCATTCTCACTGAAATACTGGAGCGTCATTTGGAGTTTAAGATTTTGTTGAGGATCGAGCACTGCAAAATAAGGGCTTTTACACGAGCGGTCTTTGAGATGATGTGTAAGAAAAGGAGGCGTCACATTTCTTACCAAACCGCGATATTTTTCAACTCCCTCCAAACGCTTAAAAAGTTGGTGCTGGACAGCAAACAAATTTTGCTGATCAAACAAATTATTTACAGGCGAACATTGATGGAATTTTCCAGATAAAAGGCAGGTGGTTAAGGCCACATTGGCCAGTTCGACTAAGGCTTGCATCATTTCTTCGACGTTCTCCAAAGGAATAGCCAGCCAAAAGTGTTTACCTGCGACATCTACGGGTGGGAGTTGTTCAAAGACCTGCTCAACTAAGTATTGTGCCTCCACAAATTCTTTTTTCGCTACAAGCGCATTAATTTTCGACAGTGCCCGCCCCACGTTTGCCGCTATATCGATCAAAGAGCTAAACATGCCTTTTTCCACTTCTAAGACCTCCTTCCACAGCGATTTATCAGTGGAAGCGGTGGAAGTCTTCTTCTCTTCTTTTTCCTCTGCTTCTGTTTTAATGCTTAATTTTAAGACGGCTGTTTCCAACTGCGAGATATCCACAGAACGGCGCAAATTAAAATTTTCTATAGAATACTTACGTGCCTGCACATATCGATCTAGGGCATTAATTAGCTGCAGCGTCTTTTCAACTTCCTGTGGGGTAATTTTTGCGGCCTTGGCTTTTGCTGATAGAACAGCAGAAAATTTCTTGATTACCTTGCCATAAAACACCATTTCATCCATCAATTTCACATAATTTTGATGTGTCTCTGGCAGACTTTTAGCCGGGAGATCAGACAGAGGTGAGGCAGTTTTTAGTTGATGGCATAGATTAGTTAAAAGATAGATGCTCAATTGAAATTTAAACTGTTCCCATTGTGTTTTTCCCAGTCTGTCATACAAAAATGCGGCTAAACTCTTCCACGAACATGTGCCGGCGCGCTGAGTAATCCTATATGCATCCTTCGACGGCAGAGTTGTCGAAGTAGTAGGCGTTTTGCCAAATTCTAGGGAAAGCGCTTTTAAGAAACCAAAATACAGATCCTCGTTATCTTGCCTATCCATGCGGTTTATCTTATCCTGATGCACCCCTATCGCAGGTGTACGCATTTCAAGATAAACCTGCCAAATCTCGTTGCAGCACATGTTTTCTTCAGGAATGTTATGTTGTTCGAGGCAAGGCGCATGCTTTCTTTGAAAACTTAAAAACCCGTTTTTATTAGAAATCACATCTAAAGTAGAATGGAATTCAGTTCCATCACCACTATTATAAACCAAGAATGAAAATGTGGAATTGAGCTTCTTGGTGATATGAAAATATACGGAATGGCTACCAGTTGCTGAATTATCCCACCCACCAGGAATGAAGAACGCGCTCTCTTTAGGCATCTGTTGAAAAATATTGACCATTGCCTGCGCAAATTGCTTTTTAGTAGTAATTATTTGCTCAACAGTCAGATGGGATTTTATCAAATCACGGTATTTATTCAGATTTTCTTCAAAATTTTGGGCACCGAAAATATCACGCGCAGCCCTACTCCACAAGGGTAACTCTGCTTTTAAAGTGCGATTAAAGTTAAAGAAATTGTTTGTTATACCTAAAATCTCAAGGACGGAAGCACCTTCTAGCGGCAAACCACCCACATTAGAGCCGCTGATAAAAGAATCGCCAAAAAAATGCCCTATTATTCTAGGCGAAAGCTGGCCTAAAGACGGATCAGCCGCATAAGGCAAGCTAGCTTTTTCAAAGAGGTTGTCATTAAAGGCCGTAAAAGGCTGAGCCCCTCCCATCCGACTTAGTTCCCTCCGAGATTCTTGGCCCAGAAGACCCGAGGAAGAACCAGAAGCGGCACCCAAAGAAAGCTGTGAGTTGACCGGCGGAAGGTTGGGGTTTAATTTCCATTCCTTAGCTTCTAAAATCGCCTTTCCCGCAATGCTATCCAAAGGATTGGGAAGTTGGGATAAAAGCTGCAGACGCAGGCGACACACTTGTTTCAAGACATTCAGTGCAGCATGCGACAACAGAGTAGCTTCACTTGTGGGGATCATGCCATTTTCATCCACGCTAAAACTCAATACTCGGCCATCGGAGGATAGTTGAACTTTCTGCTGAGATATGCTCCTGGAAAAGTGAGTCTCCGCTCGAACCTTTGCGTCACCTTGTTCACTTGAAATGGGAGCGGGGGGAAGCGAACTTGAAAGGCTAGCCATGAAGTCACCTGCATTAAAAATTAAAAAAGAACAAACTTAAGTAAGGCATACAGCTAAAGCACATTCCACTACTTACACACAGAAACGAAACTTAATACGCAAATTCTAAACAAAGCGCAATTAAAAACCAAGAATAAACTGGACAATCACCTTATAAGAAAAAACAGGGTTTTCCCTACAAATGAGTGTCCAGTCTGATGTATTATTTGATTAAATTAATCTTGAAGCATTCTAAAACTGCGACGCAGCGGCATCCAGTCCAATAGATGTCACTAAATTGGTGTGAATTTGTAAATTCTAAATTTGTCAAAAAGTTTATTTAATGGTTCGCTAGATAGA
>PLSG01000210.1 GCA_003164155.1 Parachlamydiaceae bacterium
ACTTACACTAAGTTGACGCCATTGATGCGGGGATTGCAGAAGTCATATATTGCCCTACAAGCTTTGAATGCGCTCCCTCGAGAAACATTTCCAAAATCGGTTTAATCATTTTATTAAAATAACGAAGTTCATGATCCTCTAGTATTTTGAAAAGCTCACCTAATTTGGGTTTCACATTCTCAACCCAAGAAGATGAACTTGACTCACGTTCACCCGCGCTCAATATCAAGGCCTTTGGCGGGTAAAATCCCTCAGCAAATTTTGGCATATAATTCACCCAAATGCGTACCAAATCAAGGTCTATTTGCGCGGAAGAGAAAGAGGAAGGGGTATCATCAGTGGAGGGAAGATACGTCGTGATAGCGTGATGTAGAAATACATCATATTGAAAAGAAATATTCTCATTAAGCGTTACTCTATGTTCGAGGGCCATAGTGAAAATGTTTCGGCGATTTTTTAAGGAGGATTGAGCAACTTTAAGACAATCTAAGAGTGTAGGTCGAGCGCCCATTTTTAAAATAGCCTCAGTGACGACCTCACAATTAGCTTTAAGTGTGTTACAAAAGATTGAGTGCTCGGTCCAAATGAATAAATGTGACTGATTTATATGGCTTTGTATAAAACGACACTGTTCCTCAATAGGAGATTGCCTTAGCTCTTCAATTTTCGTTATAATAGTACTATTTTCACGACCGGCACTCGCCATGTAGGTCAAGGCGGTTAAAGCTCTCAGATGGCGCAGTTTTAAAGGAGTATCGAGAGTGCTGATTCGTCGTAGGCGTTCTTGCCCATCCTTATCCCAACGAAATTCCTCCATGAAATATTGTGAAAGTTTATGGCATTTTTCTGCCATTGCTTTAAAAGCTTCATCTTTTCTTGCCGCTAAAAGGGGAGTAATTAAAGTTCGTTTGCCCGTCGACGTCAACAAACAACTATTAAGATCAGTGTAATCCAGATAAGGAACTATAACCTCGGAAAATACCGCTGATGGGATAACGTTCACTTAGATCTCCTTTTTTAATTCTTCAGCAACTATAACAAGCAAGCATTTAAATATCAATATTTTAAAACAACAGTAATTCAATCCACCGCAATTTACATTCTATCCTGCTTACCCATGCAATTTTTCAAGGCTGTATACATTCTCATAAAGAACAAGGACTGCAAGGGATTTGTCAACTTACTAATCCCTCCTCTCTTCCAGATTGTGGATACCCAACGCCACAACAAAGAAACTGATTAAATTAATTCGCTTGTAATCAAAAACACATTTAAATAAAATAAGGCACCTACTTTTTTCAATCCGATCAAAAGGCGAGTGGCTTTTTTGTACAGAAGATTTAAATTTAGATAAAGCTTTTCCAATAACCTAACTCATAAATAACATGATGCATTCTTTTAACCATCTTATTTACTGCCCCGTGCCCGCAAGCTTACCTTTGCCCATCCTTCCATCAGAAGACGGCATTCCGTGCGTTCCCGTGATAGCTTATGAAGAACCCTTAGATGTTAGAGAACAAGCTCATTTGGGGATACTTCGGAGGAACACTTTTAAGGTGGAAGCAAATCAAGCGCTATGCAAACAACACGGTGTATCCTGTAAGGATTTTACTTTTACTTCCTTGGATTTTGCCACACATCTACCCGATCGTGAAGCCTGGATCATAGGTTCTCAAACGCGTCCCTCTGACATTCCCAAACACGACATCGACATCCGCTTTTATCTTGATAATCCCACCCAACGCTTTGCTACCAAAATCGCGTTGCTTCAAAAAATTGAGTCCATCTTCGTTAGATTCATACAAGCAATGACTAAACAAACCGCTTTTTCTTCGTCCACAGCAGAATCTGCGCTTTTAAAAATTTTCAACGTGAAGATTCAAGTTTTTGGATTGCCAGACTACCCCGGACTTCCCAGCTGGGTATTAGTCCAGTTTGGCAATCTGCAAATTAATGCTATATACCGCACGCGAACACATAGTATTAGCAGATCTACAGGAGGGCAGTGGAATATTTTGCGCTCTGTAGCGCGTTGGTCAATAGGGCACAGTTTTGCGCTGAATTCTCATACTTTTACTTTAGCCAAAAAGCAGGCCGAGCAGCGCATTTGCAGCATCCCTTATCCTCAGTTCACCCACAATCTGCTCTATCGCATCATGCTCGAAGCTAGTCATGGATCAATCTTTTTGCCTTCAACAGAGAAGAGGGACTTATTATTCGATGTGGCTGTGGATAAATTCTTAGAGGAACACGCCCTCGATTTTAAACTGAACACCCCTATTACCATCACCAAGAATCTCTTGCGCTATTTTAAAGAACATGCAAGCACCCCTTACAAACGCCTCGCCGATTTCCTCTACCTCTTATCCATTCTCCAGTACCAACCCCAAGCTTGCGCCCTTTTATGCCAAGCCTTTCTTGACATTGCCAGACAACACGATAAAGAGCTGCACATCGCTGCCATCGCTCCCTTTGCTGAATTCCTCAGCAAGTACAGCGCCGCAACACCCGCTTTTTTAGATGTGCTGTATGGACTTTGCGTCTGCTGCAAATGGGCAACCCAAAAGGATGGGGCCAAAGGGGAAATCAAAGCTTACACGTTTTCTTTTGCCGAAAAGCGTCCATTTTTCACATTCAAAGGCGCTTTTTTTGCTTTGCCAGAGGATTATCCCTCCGTCCTCGCTCTTTCCCATATGCTTATCGCCAATTGGGAAACTATCTTTAAGCTTCCAGAAAGCACAAAGTGTCTGCAGGGGTTATTCGACTTCTTAGGACTCTCTGTTTATCTGCACCAAGACCCTTCTATTTCTTTAAAAACAGTTAAAGAAGCCCTTTTAATTGGCGCAAAGCAAGAGCATGTCCGGTTAATCATCGACCACTATCATGGCCCTGGTGCTGCGGAGGCGTGGTTTCAAAGTCTTAAAAGTCCCGAGATGATAGAAAAAGAATCTAAGATAATCAGCAGCGAAGAAAAGCGCTTGCTAATTCGCTTGCTCCAAACAAGCGAAAGCCTAGAAAAACAAGGCCAAATAGAACTCTCCATGTGGTTTAAAAGCCTCCGCAAGCTTGGGGAGACTCCGAGTAGAGCTGAGGAATTGCTTAAATTATTAAATAACCTATGGTCCCACATTCAAGCCCTTCCCAAGAAAACTGAGTTTTGTGAATCTGCCAAAACGCCGTTGAATGACTTCCTTCGCCATTATTTAAATGTACTTGAAAAACAGCCCCTAGCTACTCCTCTGCTGACTTTATTGAGCGATTTTTACTTCTCTATTCAAGATTTTCTAAGCAGAGAGGTCAGTCTAAACTTTTTCTTCACTCTTATGGTCTCTTATGAAAAAGAGCATCCGCAAACAGCGCATCGCCTCATTATACATGGCATTCAAAAGGCATTTTTTTCAAATCCCAATACATGGCTGACAGAGTACCACAAACTATTTTCTTCGAGCGATCCACTTGTACTCAATCAAATTGTTATATTTTCCCCAAAAGCCTTGGCAAATTCCGCGAATGATAAAGTTAGACTAGAATGGCTCCCCC
>PLSG01000454.1 GCA_003164155.1 Parachlamydiaceae bacterium
TTTTGAAAGCCGACAACGCATCTCCCAGGCTTATTTCAAGACTGAAAAGCGAATTTTTCATCATCCAAAAAATCCATTCTGAAAGCGTTGTAAAGGCGCTTAGTTTTGAAATTGCAGCTGACCGGGCAATGATTGTTTTTGAAGACTTCAATGGGCAATCCCTCGCTTGCCTCCTCGCCTCAAAGGATATAGGGCTGCTGAATTGTTTGCGCATTGCGATTGCTCTGGCCAAGGGCCTTGGCGATATTCACCATTTGCATATTATTCATAAAGATATTAAGCCCTCAAATATTATCGTCAATAAAGCCACGGGTCAAGTTGCCATCATCGATTTTGGCATTGCCACCTTGCTGTCTAGAGAGAACCAACAGATATTCAACCCAGACTTTCTTGAAGGAACGTTGACTTATATATCCCCTGAACAAACGGGCAGGATGAACCGCTGCATTGACTATCGCACAGATATCTATTCCACGGGAGTCACTTTATATGAAATGGCCACAGGCCAACCTCCTTTTCAAATTTCAGACCCTTTGACACTCATCCATCATCATATAGCAAAAAGGCCTGTGCCTCCCCACGAATTGGATGCCTGCGTACCCGAGGCCATCTCTGAGATAATAATGAAGTGCCTGGCCAAATGCGCTGAAGATCGCTATCAAAGTGCTTACGGCCTTAAAAGCGACTTGGAGGAATGCTTACGGCAGTTAGATAGCCATGGATCCATTGGGCAATTTAAGCTGGGCCAGCACGATTTTTTCGAACAATTTCAGATTCCTCAAAAACTATATGGAAGGGAAAAAGAAATCGAAATTTTGCATAATGCCTTTGAAATAAGCAGTCAAGGTCCTATAGAGCTGCTGCTAGTAGCTGGATATTCTGGCATGGGCAAAACCTCCTTAGTAAACGAAGTCCAGAAGGATATAGTCAAAAAACGGGGCTACTTTATAAGTGGAAAATTTGACCAGTATAAAAAAAACGTTCCCTACAGTGCCTTCATTCAAGCCTTTCAATATTTGGTTCGTCAGCTAGTTGGGCAAAGCTCAGAGGCTCTGCAACAATGGAAAAAATCATTGCTTAATGCCTTGGGGTCAAGCGGTCAAATTATCATCGACGTCATACCCGAGATACAGTTTATCATAGGCGAACAGCCAGCTGTCCCCAAAGCAGAATTTCAAGATGCGGTTAATCGCTTTAACTTTGTCTTTCTCAATTTTGTAGGTGCATTTTTGCGGCCCGAACATCCCTTAGTTATTTTTTTAGATGATCTGCAGTGGGTAGATGAGGCCTCAATTAAACTCATGCAGCTTTTAATGTGCGATCCTACCTTCCAACATCTTTTGATGATTGGGGCTTACCGCAACAATGAGGTTGGAGCCGACCATCCTTTAATGGTTTTTGAGAAAACTCTTAAAAAAGAGGGCAAAAAGGTAGAGATACTCACGCTTACCCCTTTACCGCCAGACGCTGTTGAGGCATTGATCAAAGATACCTTTAAAAGCACGCATGTAACAAAAAACTCTCCGATGTCGGCTTTTGCTTCCCTGGTTTTTCAAAAGACGCGAGGCAATCCTTTTTTTGTTACCCCATTTCTCCGCTTCTTGTACCAAGAGCAACTGGTCAATTTTGATCGTGAAAAACAAAACTGGTCTATCAATTTGGAAGAAATACAAAAGCTGCCGGTCACCCAAAATGTGGCCGATCTCATGACTAGAAACATCCATCGCCTCTTACCCGTGACCCAAACGCTGTTAAAGATAGCCGCCGCAATGGGCAGTACCTTTGACTTGGAAACTCTAGCGCACTATTTTTGCCGACCGGCTTTACAAATCTCTGCGGAATTATCTCAAGCGCTAATAGAAGAGCTGATTGTGGTCTGTCCGGGTATGGAGCTGATTTCCCAAGCAAGTGATTTCCAAGACTTTAAGGAAGAAAATGTCGTCTACACTTTTCAGCACGATCGCATTCAACAGGCGGCTTATCAACTTCTATCTGAAGAGGAAAGGCCCTTAATCCATTTGAAGATTGGCAAAACACTCTTGCAAAATGCCACTGAAGATAAGCTGCGCGATGAAATAATGAATATTGTCAATCAGATGAATTGGGGCATAGATTTTATAACAATCAGCGCTGAAAGGATTGCTTTAGCAAGATTAAACTTGGCAGCTGGTGAAAAAGCCCGCGACTCCGGAGCCTTTTCTACGGCGGAGCAGTATTTTGCCGAAGGCATTCGCCTTTTGCCGCAAGATGGCTGGCAAGTTCAATATGCTTTAAGCCAAGCCCTCTATGAGAATTTATGCATGTGCCAATCTATCATGGGCAATTTGGTCAAAGCGGAAAGCAATTTTAAGTTAGTGCTTGAAAATGTCCGTACGGTCATTGAAAAGGGAAGGCTTTATGGCTTGAAGATTTTGGTTAACGCTCAAATGGCTAGATTCAGTGAAGCTATTGACAATGGCATTATGGCATTGGAACTATTTGGCGTACATCTCCCACGCCGATTTCTCGACCCTTTCATTGCTTGGGAAAAAGCCAAAATACGCCTCCACCTCTTTTTGCGTCCTATCGACGATATTCACAAAATGCCCATCTGCGAGGACGAGCGCATTCGAATGATCAGCCATATTTATTATTCCATGGCGTGGTCCCTGTTCCAAGGCGGAACTCTTAAACTTTATATTTTAATCGTATTAAAGCAGCTAAATCTAACCTTAGAATATGGCCTGACTCCAAGTAGCGCAGGAAATTTGGGCAACTATGGCGTAGTCTTGCAGTCTGAATTTTACAGGCAATACCAAAAGGGATATCACATCGCCACCGAATCCCTAAAAATTGACCAGATGTTCCCTAAAAACTATGACTATTTTTCAAATCTGGCAACTTTTCATGTCTTATCTTTTCGCTGGGGAAACCATCAAAAAGAGACTGTAGAAATGTTAAAAACCATTTCCTATCAGTGTTTTGAAGCGGGAAATCCGACCTATGCAACCTCTTGTCTAGCTTTTGCGGCCTGTTATTGCGCTCTCACTTCTGACTCTTTAAGCAATATGTTAAAGGAAATCGAAGGCTTTTACACTATAGCCTTGAAAATGAAATCGCTGCTCAATATTACTAGAATAGCTTTTTGGAAAGAATTCTGCCTGTGCTTGCAAGGAGTTGCTGACAACCCTTGCGACCCATTGCCAAAAGAGCTGATTGGAAAATTTCTTAACCCGGATTGGATGAAGAATCGGTTTTTCCACTTTTACTATGAAGTTTCGCATATTTGGCTGCTTTTTCTATTCGAAAAGTATGAGGCAGCCCAGGGAAATTGCATGAAGATTTT
>PLSG01000083.1 GCA_003164155.1 Parachlamydiaceae bacterium
CGCCGATGAGTTGCAAAAGCAGCGCAAAGCGGAAAACGAAGCTAAAATAATAGCGGACCAAGCCCGTCAAGCAGCCTTAGAGGCAACTGCCGCCCCCCAGCCCATTCCGACGGCTCCGCCTCTGACCGAGACAGCTGCTGCCTAGAGTATCCTCTTTTATTCACCCCCGCCTGGGGGTGAATGCAATTCCCTTTATGTCTTAAAATGCTTTCCAGAGTAAATGACGATGGATGACAAAAAGCCTAGATTGCCTATCCACGAGTGGCTGGCTGTATGCATGGTGTGCTTTGCTATGCTCTTCATCATTTTCGTTTCGCAGATTACTTGGAAAAGCGATTCCCCTAAAATCATTGAGAGCTCTATAGCTATCAAAGAGGAGCTTGTAGAAGTCTTTGTCGAAGGCGCCGTGCTGTCTCCTCATTCCCATATCGTCAAGAAAGGCGCGCGTCTGCGCGATGTACCNNCTGCGCGATGTGTTGGCTTTAGTCTCTCTTTCCCCTGATGCCCAGATCGACAAATTAAAGCTTCATGCAAAAGTGCGCGACGGGCAAACCGTCAAAGTGCCCCGCATCCCCATGATCACTATTTTTGTGGAAGGCGCTATAGAAGAGGTTGGTCCGCTAAGAATCCCCAAGGGGAGCTCATTGTCAGACCTCATCGAGATCTTGAAGTTTAAAGAGGGCGCAGATCTTAGGCCCCTGCAGAAGAAACGCAAGCTCAGAGAAGGGGAGACCGTTAAAATTGCCATGCAACCTTCATCTTAAAGTAAAGATTCAATTTCATTTTTAAGAAGGTTATGGTGTCGGANNTAAAAGGCTGAAGGCCTTTCTTATATTAGCCTAGGGCATCGCCCTAGGTAAATGAGGCGAAATTCCGCACGCTGTAGGCGTGCTGTATAGTGAATAGTCCAGCACCACATCAACACCCTAACCCTCTTACAGATGCCGCCCCTGCTGGGTTTAGGAAAAGACAAAACGCAATTTTAGTTCTGATATTGAGCTTTACCCCTGCCGTTCCGCTTAATAACGCAAGTTGCTAGTCGCCATTTTCTGAATTCGGAGGAACCAAATTCAGAAAATAGTGACTAGCAATTGAAAAATGGTGACGAAAAGAGACTGAATCCCGCAGTTTAGTGTGATAAAAAGTGCTCGAATTCACAAATTTAGGGCAGTTTTCTTTCAGTTGCTAGTCCTTTTAACCAAAATCCCGGTTCCTCAGGATTTTGGTTACAAGGACTAGCAACTTGAGTTAATATTCGTCAGTGCCGCCTAAATCCGGTTTCTTGAGAGTTAAGAGGAAGGGACTAACAGCTTGAGTTGCTATCCTGAAGGCGTTTTCAATCTTTTACTTGAAATATGTGGAGTGCATGTGAAAATTATGCACATTTTTCTTGTGGATAAAGATTGCGTTTGTTACTATTTGCCCATAACTTCAATAAACCCGCAGTCAACGCAAGTTGAGTTAGCTAGGCGGCACGGCATATTCTAATGCGGTGCTAGGCATGGCTAGTGAAAGCGGTAGTTGCTTTAGGATTATAATTCCGACTAGGATAAACCTGCTGGTTCACAGCTTGTAGATATTGCTGATAGTGCGCTATTCACATTGTATGTGAAGAGCTTTGCTATATCGAATATGACAGGCTTAGGCAACCAAAGCTGCTAGAGTTGAAAAGAGATGTTCTTGCCAAGAACAGCTTTTTAGGCAGTGCATAATTTTGATGTAAGGAAAACACATATGGCAATAAAATTGATGGGCAAGAAGCGCGGAATGATTCAGCTTTTTGACGAGAGTGGCAACATTGTAGTTTGTACGGTTATTCATGCAGATCCGAATGTTATAACGCAAATCAAAACGAAAGAATCTGATGGCTACAATGCAGTTCAGCTAGGATTTGAAAAAGTCGTAGCGAAAGATCCTCGACGTCAGGAAGAGCGCACGACGAAACCTCTTAGAGGGCACTTTGAAAGAGCTGGTGTCGAACCTCGACGCCATCTTAAAGAATCTCGCATTGAGAATACAAGCGAATTTAAATTAGGTGATGAAATAGGTGTTGGCTTTTTTGCTTCTATAGCGTATATTGATGCCACTGCTATTTCAAAAGGTAAGGGTCATCAAGGCGTTATGAAAAGGCACCACTTCCGTGGTATGCGTGCCACTCACGGTGCTGGACCTACACACCGCCATGCTGGTTCTACCGGACAGCGCTCGACACCTGGACGCACTTTGCCTGGGGTCAAAAAATCTGGCCACATGGGCGATGAGCAAGTAACCGTGCAGAACTTGAAAGTGATCATGGTTAACGAAGCTGACAATGTGCTAGTGGTAAAAGGCCAAGTTCCAGGTCCTCGTAACGGGTTAGTGTATATCTCTAAAGCCCAAAAAAAGTCGTAAACATCGTTAGGGAGTAAGTTGTGTCTACATTAAAGAAATATAACCTTACAGGCCAAGAGCTGGGCAGCGTAAAAGTCAGCAGCGATTTTGTGAAAGCGGAAGCAAACAGCCAAATGGTCAAAGACTACATCATCGCACTAAGAGCTAATGCGAGACAGTGGTCGGCAAATACTAAAGGTCGCTCAGAAGTCAACCACACTACGAAAAAGCCCCATCCACAAAAAGGTGGAGGCCGTGCGCGTCAAGGCTCTCTGGCTGCTCCTCAGTATAAAGGCGGCGGACGCGTGTTTGCACCAAAGCCAAAGTTTGACCAACACGTGCGCATAAACAAACAAGAACGGCGCGCAGCTATCCGTTTCTTGCTGGGTGAGAAAATCAAAGAAGGCCAAGTGCACATCATTGAGCACTTCGATATCAATCAGCCTAAGACCAAGCATGTAGCCAGCCTGATCAAAACATTGGACCTCAAAGGACGCGTACTGTTTCTGGGAGAAAGCACCTTTGCTGAAATCCCTCATACAGAAGGCTCCAGTGATG
>PLSG01000308.1 GCA_003164155.1 Parachlamydiaceae bacterium
GAGCCCGCCTCGGGCGACTCACCGAAGCCCACAGTGACCGCAGCCCGAGTCATCGAGGGGCGTAGGGAACTGTGGGGATGTCGAAGTAGCATTCAGAGCCCGGTAGGGCGACTGAAAAAATGCGACACGTTATAGGCTAGATCTTGCTCTTATTCCCAAAGAAACTAAATTTTTGACAATCTTTAAAAATAATCATAGGGCCTGCATGGCAAACGCATCGCATTTTTTCAGTCGTCCTATCGGACTCTAGGACCATTTTTCAACGATGTTTTTAGGTTGATGCCTATGCCCTTTCAGGGGGCAATATTTATCTTAATTTCCCAGGGCTACGCTTCGCTTGCCCTGGATACATGCCCTCACCCCTATTCGGGGGTGAATAGAAAAGATATTGAGTAATGCTAAGGGCTAAATTTTGCACGCTAGGCGTGCTGTATGGTGAATAGTCCAAAACCATAACCCCTCTTAAAAAAAGATGAATGCTTTTTCCTGTCCCGGAGGGACAGCGCGAAAATATCCCAGGGCAAGCGAAGCGCAGCCCTGGTAAGGCTATGAGGGATATTGTACCCCTGAAATGAGGTACAGGCTGTGTTATATTAAGCAAAGTTTTTACCACATCTGCTATATATACCCCTATATCATTTTATAGACTTCCTGCAAATGCAGCCCGTAGATAATTTATGCTTTTTAATTTGGCCTTTTATTTAACTAGAAAAAGAGCTTCTCATTTGGCTAAGGCGCTCACAAATCTTTGAAAAGCCGCGTCTGCTCTTATTTTGTCAAATTCAGCTTTTTTGACGATATCACCAGGATTGGATAATCCCTCGTTTATAGCGCGCTGGAGCCATCCAAGCGCGGGCTTTACCTCTCCTAGCAATCCGTGACATAGGGAGTTGACCAGAGCAGTGTCGACGTTGGGATGGTCTTGAAAAGCCCTCTGTCCAAACTGCACGGCTTGCGCCCAGTCTCCCGTCTGATAGGCCAGCTGATGCAGCCGGCGCAATGATACCGAAGAAAGCTCTTTATAAAGCGGCAATAAGACTTTATAAGCCTCTTGAAGGTCCCCCTGGTTGTGGTAGATCATCGCTAAGCATTCGCTGGCTGCGACATAGAGCACACCCCTTTGGGCATGTGCGCGGATATACTGCAGCTTGGGCAACGCTACCCCCACATCGCCCCTACTCAAGTCATCTTTGACTCCGGTGAGCATATCTTGTAAATCTGGGTTTTGATCGTGAACGGTTAGGACTAGGGCGGAGCGCCACATCCGATAACTCTCAAAGGCAAACATGGAAAAAAATAAACCGCCGATCACCGCTCCCATGGAAAAGAAAAACATACTTAAGCCCGCCGCCAGGGCCATGCTAATGAATAGGGCAACCTTTACGCCGCGCAGTCCAAAAGCCGCTTCGCAGAGGATGCGCAAAAGATGGCCGCCATCTAATGGCTGCACAGGCAATAGATTGAGTAAAGTCCAGATCAAATTGACATACACGGAAATGGTCAGTGCGCGATCTATCAAGGGGTTAGAAGGCGCTATCATTTGCAACAGCTGATAAGATAGAGCGCACAGCGCCAGGCCGGATAAGGGCCCACACAATACTATCAGGAACTCTTGCCACAGCTTCAAGTCGCGTCCCTCGCGCTGCGTAAGGCCGCCCATGCCCATCAGGCTGATGGAGGCTGACTGGCCAAAAGCCAAAGCGGTGAGGGCATGTCCGAACTCGTGCACCAGCACCGAGACGACGATCACCGCCGTCCACAAGATGACGCCAAGGAGCGTGCCTGTGTTTAGCCATCCGATGAGCGCAGCCAAAACCCAAAAGAAGGGATGTATAGCAATGGGAATTTTTCCGGGGATCTTAATCATAAACCTACTTTGCCGCCGTTAGCACTTCTTATCGCTTCTCCCATATGCGCCGGGGTCTCGGCGATGCACACTCCGGCAGCTCTTAAGGCGAGGATTTTACTTTGGGCGGTGCCCTGACCGCCAGAGATGATGGCGCCGGCATGCCCCATCCGCCTTCCAGCCGGGGCGGTTTTTCCAGCCACAAACGCTGCCACAGGCTTGGTGCAATAATTTTTAATCCACTCTGCCGCCATTTCCTCTTCTCTGCCGCCAATTTCTCCGATCATCAATATGGACGAAGTTTCGGGATCATCTTGGAACATCTGCAAAACATCGATAAATTTGGTGCCATTTAAAGGGTCTCCTCCTATGCCTACGCAAGTCGACTGACCAAGTCCCAGCTGAGTCGTTTGCCAAACAGCTTCATAAGTGAGCGTTCCGGAGCGGGAAACTATGCCTATGCTGCCTTTCCTGTGAATATAGCCGGGCATGATGCCTATCTTGCATTCGCCGGGAGTAATCAATCCCGGGCAATTAGGACCGATTAGGCGGCTGGTGCGGCTGTGGCGCATCACCTGGCTGACTTCCAACATATCTTTAATAGGGATCCCCTCAGTGATACATACTATCAGGGCAATGCCGGCATCTTCGGCTTCTAAAATGGCCTCCGCGGCAAAAGGCGCCGGCACAAAGATCAGAGAGACGTCACAATCTGTGGCCTGCTTGGCTTCGATCACCAAGTCGAATACGGGCAGACCTAAGATTTCTTGTCCGCCTTTGCCAGGGGTGACGCCACCTACAAATTTGCTGCCATAAGCCATGCATTGTTCGGTGTGGAATTTGCCAGCTTTGCCTGTAATGCCCTGTGTGATGATCTTGCTATTTTTGTTTGCTAAGATAGACATACCCCTCCTAAACATAAGTGCTCGAGTTTATCGTAGCTAACCCGGTCAGATCCCCCGGAGGAACCATGGGAGATCTGACCCGTTACCATCGTAGCAGTTTGAATAGTTTATCAAAAGCCTGATCGTTAATCGACATACGCCCCCACCCAAGATTCAAGCGCTTCTTTATCTTGCGCAGATAGGGGATGGGTATGAATCCATCGCGACATAAACCACAGCGTCGTTCCATAGCCGGCTTTTTGACCTAAGATACCACGCACTATCTGGACTAAATCCTCTAAGCCAGGGCTCAGCTGAGGATAGAGCGAGGCAAAAAAATCGCGAAAGGAAACCCCTTCCTCCACTTGAAAATTTCTAAGATTTTCCAGGCGCTGGATCAACTCGCCCATTTCAAAGTCTTTAGAGAAGTCAGGATAGCGATGGCTTAAGTAAATTTCCATTTTATTTTCAAAGCCAGTGAAGCTGCGCATAAAGTTTCTAACCTTTTGAGCCGTGCGTTTATCCAGTGGTTTCTTAAATTGGGGCCAGTCAAATGATTGGCACTTATAGCCGATTTTAAGTCCCCCTTGAAATTTTTCTATGGCATTGGAATAGTGAAAGCAAGATTCATTGTCAAAAAAGCGCAAAATCCCCTTGGAATTGACTCCGATATTTTGCGCTGTAAAATCGTACATACCCAGCAAGTACACTTGAAGATGCGCTTTCCAATATGTTTCCAAGGAGATCTTTTTAATCAATTTATGCGGCAATTTTCCAATAGGGGAACCCTCGCTAGGTATGCCAAACTCAAACGCTTCGAGGCGCTGGACGATCACCTTCTTGCCTCCAATCTCCATGGGGAAGGAAGGAAGGAAATAGGCATTCGAACCCAAGAGATAAGAAATTTCCCAGGTGAACAAATCCTTAATGCGGTCTTTCTTGCGCTTTTTTAGCAAAAGATCCATCTGGTCTATCTGGACCATGAATTTATCCTTTTCTTGGGCACTCTTAAATCGCGTGCACAAGTCGGAATTCTTCAACAATTTTTCTCTGGCCTGGATGAAATAGTGCTGATTTTGAAGATAATCGCCATTTTGCAGCTGCGGCAGCTCCTGGACAAGGCAGTTGGTATGCTCGTCAAAGTCTGCATTCCAGTCCGCCCCAAGAGCGCTGTGCACAAGCAGGCAGGTCATCAAACCATATAGGGAGGTTTTCGCTCGTCCAATCCCCGGCCTTTGGCGTTGTCTAAAAGCACCAGCTATTTTTTCCCAAATCCTTAGCCGCATGCGCCCCCCTTTTTTTTGCGAATAAAGATTTTATTATAATCGCAGGGGTCAATATCGGTCTAGAGCTTAGTCAAATGGCTCGCATAGCGGGCAACGATCTTCCTCGGTCTGGCATCCTTGGAAAAGCTGATCACATAGGTCTGACCTTCCATGCCTTCATAGATGGAGTCGATGCTGCCGATACCGAACTCCGTATGAAAAACGGTGTCTCCTGGCGAAAAGAGAGTGGAGTGCACCGCATGGTCTTGAGCCTTTGTTTGATCCATGTCGTCGATAAATTGCTCTTCCGGGACGACCTGGCTGAGCGCCTTGCGGGTGGGGGTGCTTTTTTTAAAGCCCTCTTTTGCCTGATTTTCGCGTGGAATTTCATCGATAAAGCGGCTGGATGCCAATACCCGTTTTTTCCCCCACCAGGTCCTTTCAAAGGCGTTGATGAGGTGCAAATGCTTCTTTGCCCGGGTAATGCCCACGTAGCAGAGGCGCCGCTCCTCTTCTAGATCAGCCGGATCATCTTGAGCGGAGACATAGGGGAAGATACCCTCTTCCAAAGCCACCATAAACACCACTTCAAATTCCAGCCCTTTGCTGTTGTGCAAGGTCATGAAGTTGACCCGGGAAGTGTCCGTATCCGCTTCATCTAAGCTCGATCGCAAAGCCAGCTCTTCCAAAAATGCCGCCAAAAGCTGATTGTAGACATGCCCTTGAGTGCTAGAAAATGCTTGGGAGCTAGTTTGCCCAGCCTCATAAACACTATTTTGGACACTAGCTTGCCCCTCCGTGTGGGCATTCTCATACCCTCGAGCGGGCAGGCGCTCTTCCCATTCTTGGGCTTTAGCGATTAGCTGCTCTAAGTTTTCTCTGCGGTCGGCGAGAGTTTCCGAATCCTCTTCGAGATGACCCAGGTAAGAAGTTTTTTCTATGACCGCTTCTACCAATTTAGACAGTGGCAACTCGCGGGCTAGTTGGCGCAGCTCTTCGATCACGCGCACATAGCCTTTCAAACCATCCAGTTGCTTCTTGGTCAGTTTTACGGAGTGCACTGGCAAAGCCTGGCCCTCGGATATTTGATGACAGCAACGGTAAAGGGTAAAGCCATTTTCAGCCGCGCTCTGCCTGAGCTTATTCAAAGTCGTTTCGCCGATGCCCCTTTTGGGCAAGTTGATGCTGCGCGCGAGGGCCACGGCATCGGATCCCGAATGCACTACGCGCAGATAGGATAGGATGTCCTTGATCTCTTTTCTTTGATAAAATGAAATACCACCCACAATGACATAAGGCAGGCGTTCTTGCAAGAATATATCTTCTAAAACACGGGAGAGTGCATTTGCCCGATAAAAAACGACCATATCGTGATAGGCTATGCCGTGCTCTAAATGGTAGTGCAGGACTTGTTTTGCCACATAGCGCGCTTCTTTCCACTCGTCGGCGGCTTGATAGCGTTTGATGAGATCGCCTTCTCCCAGATTGCTCCAAAGATTTTTCGCCAGCCTGTTCGCATTGTGTGCGATTAGTCCGTTAGCCGCATCGAGGATGTTGGTGCAACTGCGGTAGTTTTGTTCCAGGCGGATGACTTTGGCCTGCGGATAATCGCCTTCGAATTCCAAGATGTTCGCCACATCGGCGCCGCGCCAAGAGTATATCGATTGGTCTGGGTCTCCGACGACGCAGATGTTTTGGGTCTTTTTTACTAACAGGCCCACCAGGGTGTATTGGGCAGCGTTGGTATCTTGATACTCGTCGATGAGCAAGTAGGGCCATCTGTTTTGATACTTTTCCAAGATGGCCGGATGCTCTTGGAACAGGCGGACAGTTAAGTAGAGCAGATCGTCGAAATCCACTGCATTGCATTGCATCAGTTTTTTCTGGTAAAGCGAAAAGACCGCCGCTATGCTGTTGTCGCGAAAAAAGGGAGAAGTTAGCTTTCCTTCGACTTCTTGGATTTTCAGTTCGTTTTTAGCCCGCGAAATGCGGTTTTTGTAGGTCTTGAGCTTTTCCGCCGCGTTGCCAGCGCCGGACTCCTCTATGCATTGCTGCAATAGCTTATTGGAATCCTCTTCGTCGTAGATGGTAAAATTGCGCAAAAAGCCCAGAGCCTCAATAGATTCGCGCAATATCCTCGCCCCTAAGCTATGGAAAGTGCAGATCAAGACCTGGCTATCGGTCAGGCGCAGCACGCGCTCTTTCATCTCTGCCGCGGCCTTATTGGTAAAGGTCAGCCCCAAAATGGACGCAGGCGGCACACCACGCTCGATCAGATGGGCTATGCGCAGCGTAACCACGCGGGTCTTTCCAGATCCAGCCCCGGCGATGACCAGCAAAGGCCCCTCTGTGCAGCGCACAGCCTGTTGTTGTTCGGGATTCAATAAATCAATCTTATGCATGCTTTACCCGCAAAGTATTTTGTGCAGACGCCATTTTACTATTTTGCAAATAGTATAGTAATTTCACCGTGTGAATGGCTAGGACTTTAGATGGGAGAGGCGCATCCGCAGGCTTTGCATGGCGTCTTGCATGCCAGGAGCCTTGGGTTGAAATAAAATGCGTATCTCATCTGCCGGGATGACGTAATCGCCTTGCGTCACCCTTATTTGGGCAGCATCCACATATTCAAATGGCGCCGGAGAGTAGCTCGAAGATAAACCTTCAGGAAAAACGCTCACAGCTGCAGATAAAGGAGTCTTCGCCTGGCCGGAGACCAATGGTATATTTAGCTTTTGAGCTCGTTTTCTAGCCAGCAGCTGCAATGCGCTCAGCAACTCGTCGGAAACTCCTGGATTGCGGTAGACTACCTCCTGATAGAGTACTGGCGATTGCCTATGTACATTCCACATCAATCGCATCACCTGCCGCGCCACAATCCTCCCTGTCCTATCCTTTATGCAGATAATGCGAATTTTCCCGTCTATAATATACCCAAGAAGACACTTATTGTAATCAAAAGATCCATGTATGCTCTGACAGCTGCCGGACACTTCAGTGCCGCATAAAAGAAGGTCCTGCCAATCATCCGAATCGACTGCCACATATCCCTCAAAATCCAATGTCTGGGCTTTTTCCGCCCCTTCAAGCATGCTCAAACAGTGCACAATATCGCTTTTAACCGTGCCTTTACTAGCCTCCCACCTCCAAAATTTGTCCACTAAATTTAAACAGGCTGTTTTAGTACTTTCGATAGGCGTTTTACTGTCAAATACAGCGTTGAGCAGCAGCTGCTGTAGCTTTAAAAGAGAACGCATCTGGTTTATATGCCCTGCATGTGGATTCTCGGCGATCTGCTTGGCTGCTCTTCCTATAGCGGAATTCAATTCACTCCTCACTTTTTTGCTTTCAGCTGGATGTGCCAGGCATTGCTCAAGATAAAAGGGTACCTCAAGATTTCTCAAGTCCTTAAAATGGTCGTTCAAACAGACACTTTGATGGAGGGCTGTGAAGCCCCTTTGCAGGGGAGTTTCGGCGTGTGTCGCAGGCAGTTCTGCTGATTCCTTCAACAATGCCCTGACGGAGATTTCTTCTCCTTTGATCCATTCATGCCGCAATTGCGGTTTTGATGCAAAGATGCGCGCCAAATGGGGATTGGTCTCCGCCTTATAGCGCATCTCCGGATAGGTTCCGTGCATGACCCCCTTCACAAATTCCGACAAGATCGCCATAGTAGCCGTCCGTGCACTTGCCGGCAGCTCCTGCAGTTTAGCCGCATAGGTCATGATAGCCGAGGGCTGACGCGCTTTACCTAAAAGGGTTTGAAACCCGCTTTCTAAGACTTCAATGCCGCTGAGTCCTGTCTTTTCGGCAAATACTATTTTCAATAGATTGAACACAGCGTTTCTAGGATCGCGCAGTGTTTCCCCTAAAAACAAGCTCTTTAATTTCTCCACTTCCCCTAAGTTCACTAATGCGGCAACCATATTGAATATGGCCAAGACCTCTTCCGATGACCTAGGCGGTGTACACTGTATAGAAGTTAAAATAGCAAAGAGCAGCGCTCCTTTTTCACGCTCTTCATCGGCATCCCAGTTCAGCATAGCAATCAAAAACTGAAGCGACATTCCCTGGCCCTGACCTTCATTAAACTTTGGATAGCTAAACATTTTTATAAAAGGTGTTTGATCTACTCCCGTAAATCGCGAGCATAAGGCAAGTAACTCTTGCGAGATGGTGGCTTTTGAGCCAGTAGGCGTGCTTCTCAAGGGAGACAATGCACCTTCCTCTTTTTTTTCCTTGCTCTCCCCCTCTTCTTTTACCTCCCTTTCTCCTGTTTCCCTTTCTCCCGTAACCTCAGGATATGCATAGTTAAACAAGAGGCGACTCAGCGCATAGCGCATCGGGGGATTTTGCAATTCAAAAATATTTTTAATCAAAGGCAGGTTCAACTTCTCAACCGGAATTGCTTTGACTTGGCACTCTAGACTCCAACAATCCAACCAGCGCAAGGCCGGCGCTATTTTTTCGATTTCCTCGTTTTTCGTCGTTTCCGATAAGCTGCTGCGGCCTAAATCCTCGATCAAGGGTGCCAAAATGGGAAAATAATGCTTCTCCGGTGACAATTCGCCTGCCTGAATTTTTTTAAAGGCATAAGCGGGATCGTAGATAAAGCCAAGACTGCGATTTTTAAGTCCAGCTTCCCTACCCAGCGAAACTGACAAGAAGTGGCAGAAGCTCAATTTCTCACAATCTCCCATATTGTCAATGGAAGCTGCCGAACGCATTAATAACCTCTCTGTAGGATGCGTATGCACATAATCCTCCTCTCGAAGTTCATAAATAGTTTGTACACTTGCTTTTTCCAGCCGCGCATATAACTGAGCCGGCAATAGCTGCTTCAGCGTGCGCATTAACAAAGCACTCCTTTTAAGAGAAAGTTTACCTACGACATAGAGTTGTTTTAGATATGCGAATTTGAGCTCAATCCCCATTTTTATTATTTCATGCAGAAAGCTTTCTATGGACTGCGCTAGAGCAAATATATTGTCATTATCTCCACTTAGCATTTTTTTTTCTAGAAGATGCTGTTCAAAGACGAGATCTGCAAGCTTTTCTACAAATGCCTTCTCGCTTGGCGGTAGGTAACGCAGCGCCAGGGGGTTATTTTTAACGGCAAGGATGATAATGTTCTGGATTTTCAACAAAAATTCTTTCCACATAGCGGGATGACGAGAAATAAGCCCCCTCACATGTCGCAAAGCTGTTCCATCCAAGACAACACATTTTGCCGCTAAATCCAAAAAATCTTGTCTGCTTAGCCATGCGCAATAGAAGAGTCCTTGTGGATATTCGGATACAGCCAAATCGGCCAACCTTGAGAATTGGGGATAAAGCTCTTTTTGCTCACCAGCTGCAAGTGAACTAAATTTCTCTGCTAGACTTGCTGAAGCCTCATATCTTTTTTTCGCGACTTCAATTTCTGCAAGAGAAAGAAAATCTAATGCAGGTAAATTGACAAAACACCTCAATAAGAGAGGCTGGCGTTCAACAGCGGTTCTAGCCAACTGCATAAAATCGGAAGGGGGAAGCCATTTACAATGCGCTGCTAGACTTGAATTATCACAGGCGAAGACAAGCTTAGTAAAAAAATCAATATTTTTTTTAATTACAAGTGGATGGACAACGGCCCACTTCAGAATATCAGTTGCCATGTCATTTGCCAATTCTGATTTTTCTGAAAATACCTTTTGAGCAAGCTTCACCACCTCATCTTCTAAAAAGAAATTTTCCACAAATCCTTTTAGAAAATTTCCCGCATGATATTCCATTGAACTCCAGCCCATGGCTGGCCCTAATAGCTCAGGAAATTTACTTACCACAGCATTAATAAACTCTTTAATTGGACCGGAACTCGCTTTTAGAATATCTTTCTTATTCCTGCAATCAGATAAATAGCTATCCAAGTAATTTAAGCCTTTCAGAGCCATACTAGGGGACGCCATGCCCATATCTTTAATCCTACCCAGTAAGTCGATAGGGGAAATTGTATGCAACTTGAGTAGATTTCTAAAGATGGATAAATCTCGCATAGATAGAAAGAAAAGCTTTTCTCTTTCTTCAGCTTTTAAAAAATCGGGGTTAATGTTTAGATCCACAAGTCGTTGAAAAACCAGTGCTTGAATCCTTAAATCTGTGAAGTTTAGAACAATGGGCATCAGCAACTGCATGTGCGCTTTGACATCCTCAGATGGCGAACACAAATCTAAATTTTTTTCGACGATCTGCCAGCGCCTTTCAGCCGATAGCGTGGTATTTTCCCTGAGAAGAAAGGTCATCAACTCGAAAAGCCGTTTCTTATCGGAGATCCCAAAATGTTTTATCGCTTTTACTAGATCATCAGGTAAATATTTAGCTATTTTATACAAAATGGCGTTGCGTTTTTGGGCACTGGAAAAATCTAAACACCTCAAGTATACATATTGCGGACATTTCTCAATGAGTTTGTTAAGCACAATAAAGCGGATCTCTTCGCTAGGGAAAAAGCGATCCAGATTTTCGACAACCACGCTGGCGTGAGCTGGGATAATAGCGTCTATAATGCCCTGCCAGAGCGCTTCATCGATCCCCCACTTGGANNGGAAAAGTTTTCCGCCACAAAGATAGCATGCCCAGGCAAGAGAGCTTCCCCTATTTGTGTGCGTAACTCTAAATTGCCAATTGAAGCAACCAACAGGCAGATTTCCTCTTTTTCCGATTGGTTCAGCTGCCGATTTTCAGAAGAAATCGCCTGAATAATTTTTATCAAAGATTGACATAGCCATTTTTCATCTCTATCGACATACCCCTGTATTCTTTGAAAAATATGTTGCACTCTTTGACAAGCTTTTGTGAAATCGCTGCCACTCCTCCTCTCCCCATCACTACCACGGCTAATTTCTTCAGCTCCTCTTTTGAGCTCAGTTTCTTTTAATTTGCCTAAGAAAGCAAAAAGATCCTGAAACTGCGGGGCCAAATCATCGATGAA
>PLSG01000239.1 GCA_003164155.1 Parachlamydiaceae bacterium
CATTTGTACCGTTAACGTTTGATCCATGTCATTTACAATCAAGTCGACCGAACTGTTATAAATTGCACGCATAAGTGATCGTGCTGTATCAGAGTTGTGAGCTTGCAAAATGTTATACCTCTTCCCAGGTAGTCGCCCTGCCGTCAAATTCTACAGCGGTGGCCCTACCTTGCAAAATAGCATTGAGACTAATGGGATCCAATATAAAGTGAGACTCCAAGAAAGCGCGGTTTGTCGAATGGGCGTTTATATAGTCGATTAGATCCTTAATAATAAAATTTTTAAAATAGCTGTCTACCGCAATAGCTATTCCCGTAATGGCTAGGCGTTCGAGGTTAGGCAGGTGGATTTTAAATTTCCATCTCGTGAACTCTTTTTTGACATTAACCAAGGATCCCCCGATGTACACCGCCGCATTGGCGAGCAAGTAGCCATCAAAAAGATAGTGTGGATTTACCGGCAAAATCTTTGCCGCCAGACTGGTGATGAGCAGAGTACAGCCAGTTTCGGCAAAACTCTTGAAAGCCACATTCCGGCTTTTGTGCATACAGCCCCGAAGGGTGCTGCTAAAAATTGAGAAAGCAAATAATTCGCTCCTTCTGGTAGCTATCAATGTGTTCAAAAGAAGCCCTTTTTTAGGGTCTGCTAGAACTCCCAATTGAATGATCCTCGTCACGCGCGTCGTCATGCCCAAACATGCCAGGCTCAAGCCCTCTATGAGCGTGCAGATGGCACTTAGTCCTTGAATGACTAAGCGTTTGCGAAAAAGGCGTTCTTCTATGGAGACTTTATCGTTTTTCAGAGGCTGAGGAAAATTTTGATCCTTCATCGCCAAATTGTGCAGAATTTCCAGAGTGTGAGGCAAGGAGGGAGTCCAGGATTTTAAAAGGTTATACTCAACGAACCGTTCATTTACTGTTACATAGATTTTATCAAAATCCCCACAAGAATCCAGATCCATCCCTTGTTTTTTCAAGTACATGGCCGCCTTGAAAATCCCTATAAGAGAAGTCCAAGAAGGCTGTTGCCAGCCCAATTGCAGAAAAAATCCGCAGGCTTGTTGGAAAGCTTCCCACGAGCCTATATTTAGCTCCAGATTGATTAACTGGTCAAAAAGTTGCGATTTTTTATTTTTGTCCTTTTCCGAAGACATGCTTTTGGAAATTTGGTGGGCGATGGACTTCAGCACATGGGAATACGCATCCAGATTTCCTGCAAAGTGTTTGGAAGCCCTCTGTCTGGAGAGTTTGGCAGCAGCAATTTGAAAAAGATAGATACAGAGGAAGTTAAAGGCTTCAAAACGATAGCGACCATCAAATTTATAACTAACTAACAGCTCGCTGTCTATCACAGTTTTGCCAATCACTTCCATCAAATTCTCATCGCCTGATTTTGAAGCCGCCTCAAGCATTTTAACGCAGATTTGTGCCTCATGGCACAGCTCGGGCATTTTAAGCCAAATTGCAGAAAACCACTCATATTTTTTGAACGCTAACAACTCTTTCAGCAATGTGCCTTTCTCTGGAATAGAAACGTCGTCGGCATGGCTATGCATAATGGGAATTAGAAGAGATTCTAAGGAAACATCCTGTACTCTAGGTGGATCAATCAAACCCTGTAAGACCAATTCAAAGTAAAGCCGCGCAATATCCTTATTCCACATTTTGGTTTCGAGTAATTTTTTAACAGCTTTCCACGTGCCAAGGGGAATTTCTTTAAACTTGAACACCTTGTCGTAGAGCACATGCAAGGGGATGGTGCTCTCTGCATTTAAGAGCTGGCATTTCAGCATTTGGTCCCACACCTTTGTGACTAAAGGGAGGTGATGCGGTTCAACGAGATAAGAAAGGCTTTTCGATAGCTTTTCGAAAACATGTTTTTTGCGCAAAGCTGGCCATCCAACAATGTCCTTTTGTTGTAGATCCAACATCTGGAAGATACCTGTGACTACGTGACTTAGTCTTTCGCCTTCACCACTAAGGGATAAGAAGTAAGTCAGAAATTTATTCCCACTATTCAGATAACCTAAATTGTGCTCCGCAGGCTTTAGATCCCTCCATATTTTGAAGGCGCGCTCGATTCTAGAAGAAATCCCCGTGTCAACTTGCCGGCAGATTAAGCTATGCCTGCACATATCGAAGTATTCGCCTAAAGTCTCTCCAAATAGCTCTAAAGCTTCCTCGGCAAGTTCCAATGAGTATTCGGACAAGAATTCCACCAAATTGGACATGGCGCGCGAACGATTTGAAAAGCCCTCTTTCATGATAGTGTCCAAACGCAGAGAGGTCCGCGGAGCATATTTTTGTTCACTTTCGATGGAGCAAAACTTGTGAACCAACTCGTGCATCAAGCCGCGCGAGCTCAGCCACGACGGGCTGGCCAGATTGTGCGCGATGCACCTGAGCAACAGAAATGCGAGATTCTCCGTTGCCGGGTTGGCTAATAGAGCAAGCGAACTGCCTAAAGACAGTTCAGAATGCGAAATGAGTATACCTGCCAATTTTTGCAGATTCGGACTTATGGATTTAGCAGCTTGTTCAAGATTAAGCCTGCAAGCGAGCTTAGCGGCATTTTTCAACATTTTCGCGGAAGTGCATTTAAAAAACGGCTCCAGCTGGGAGCTTTCAAACACTTTGATAAAAATTCCAGCGATTTCCTCTTTTAAGGCGCCAAAATGAGGGGTATCCACTATCGGCTCCAGATATTTGAAATAAAGCAAGCCCCCTTCACAATCCTCTAAAGGAGCATGGTTTAGCTTTATCTCACACAGGATGCGGCGCAGCAAAACCTCCTGCATTCTTAAAAGAGTGATAGCTTCTAAAGCAAGTTTTTTGGCCAAGTCCTTCCATGCATTGTAAAGCTGACACAGCATATCCAAAGACAAAAGCATCTCATTTCTTTCAGATGCCTTTAAAAAGTGCGTGGCGACAGTTTGCTCGAACTTCATCGAACCGCCTGGCTTGGAGCCATGGGCAATAAGGGTTTGGAAAAACTGAAATAGCTCGAAAAAAACGTCACCCGAGCAATTGTAAATGACCTTTGGCAGCATGCATAGCAGGGCGCGGCAGAGTTTGCCCCGATATGCCGCAGGCGCTTCTTTAGCAGCTATCAGCTGCATGGCCGATTTGAAGTTCACTTGGATGTGGCTCACATATTTCAAGGTGGGAGTGGAGGGTGATTCTTTGGCAGTACAGAGCAGCTTGCGCAGTATGAAAAGGATCACCTGCAACTTTATTTTTAGAGCAGATTTCTGAGGCAATCCGTCGATTAGCACTTTTAAAGCCATTTTGGCATAATTCTTTTCAATCTCTAGGGATGTCCAGGGGGTTTCCCTTTGCCAAGACTCAAAAAGCTTTTCTAAATTCTGAAACCGGAAAGAAGGGCGTTGAAAACACTCCATCCACAGGTCAGCTAAGACTTTTTTTTCTGAATGGCCATATGCAAAACGGGTAATATGCAAA
>PLSG01000374.1 GCA_003164155.1 Parachlamydiaceae bacterium
AGCGCAAACCTCTCAAATGGTTAGTTGATAAACAAAATATCGACGCGCGGTTTTTTGAAACTTTTTGCCGTTTTGCTTTGGATCTAAATCCCACCTTAGTCACACATAGCGCTTTTCAACAAGCAAGCTTTGATTGTGGTGCCATAGACATGCCGGAAGGGAAAGAGGAAGAAAAAAAAGAAAAGAGCTTTGAAGAGTTTGCGGTACCAATAACGAAAACTCCTACGGCTTGGAAAACATGCCGGCAGCGCGATTACTCTGAAAAGTTGGATTTGACAAAGAACGCAATCTTATGGTTGTTAGATAATCTGCCCTTAAATAGCAAAAAATCACATACCAGCCTGTTCAATCACTGTCAATTTATCATTCANNGTCACTGAATTGTTGTCTAAGGCAGCGCGTAAAGACACAGTCAATGAAGCTTTTCGTCTTTTTTCTGTGACGGCAGATCTTAACTTTGCACACATCCAGAACGCAGAAAAAAGAGAAGTTTTGAGTCGCCGACGGCTGGCCATTGCGACGACGTTGCTCCACAATTTTCTGCAACGACGCGCCGAGAGTGTAGCTAAAGACCCGCCTCAAAAATTTACCTACCAAGCCATGCATTTTCTGACGCGCTTTATGTTGACCTTGGATCTAAAAAGTGGCCTGGCCTATCAACTTATGATTAGGGCTATCGCTTTCTTGCCAAGAAATCCTCCCCATGCGCTGGAATACCCCGAAGTGGTCGCTATATTGAGCAAGCTGTGTGCCCACGCAGAAGGCGCTTTGCGCACACACCGACTGTTTCAACATTGTGCTTTAAGGGTTATTAAAGAAGGCATTAGGGAGCCTTCCGAAAAACACTTATTTTTGGCCATTCAATTATGCGGCCAGCTAATCAACTGCCGCACGAATGTGGCAGATTGTTGGAAGCCGATAACAGACACCCTCTTACTGCTCATGCATAGATTGGTGGCTAGCAAAAATAAACCCGCCGTTGAAGATTTTTATAAATGGTTAATCCTGCCGCTCATCGACTCTCAGGTTTTGCCAGCAAACAGTATAGCATTTCGAAAAGACTTTCTCAAAGAGCTCGCCAAGATAACCGCCTTGAGCGATGAATGGCTGCCGCAACTGCTAGCTTCCCCCAAAGCTCTGATGGAATACTATTGGGAACGCATCAGCGACTATGATATACCTATTTTAAACGCACGCAAATGGTTAAACACACTGCCGTCTTTTTCAGAGCATGAGCTTGCGCTTAAAAATTTGCATACCCGCTGTCACATTGGACTTTCTCTTCAATGCTGCGATGTAGGAACTTTTACAGCTATTTTTAAAAATTACTTAGACCTGGAATTTAAGGAAAAAGAAGCTCTCTTATCTGTAATGATCAATGGCCTAGTCAGACACCCTGACGCTTTGGAATACTGCCCTCACCATTCCGTCGACTCTTTTTTTGAGCCCTTCGTTAAATCCTTTCTGCCTTTTATCAATGATCTCACAAAGTCAAAGGATT
Source organism: Parachlamydiaceae bacterium (assembly GCA_003164155.1). Classification (GTDB taxonomy): domain Bacteria; phylum Chlamydiota; class Chlamydiia; order Chlamydiales; family Parachlamydiaceae; genus BOG-1457. The sequence continues at coordinate 1,502 of PLSG01000374.1, forward strand.
CAAATCTTTTTCAGTTGGAGATGATTGAAAATAACATAAGATTGCTTTTCAAATTTTTTGAGCACATCAAAACACCTGCTGATTCTAAAATATTTTTTCCGCACGAATTGAAATTTCTTCAAATGTTAGCTGAAACGTGTTCGCCTAAATTCATTCAAAATCACCTCATTCCACGCTGTCTTGCGCACTATATGTCAACAACGTCGGAAGTAACGCCCATATTGAGCTCTCAGGCTGAGATCGAAGAGAAGGATAAGGCCGAGGAATCTCAGATAAACGCCATGGAGGTCTTGTGGAGAATTTACCAGAAATTTGAGCATGAATATGCCAAAGAGGAGCATGAAAAAAGTGGTGATACGCTTTCATTCGCCTGGGATGAGCTTTTCAAAAAAGAATCCCTATATATCAAGTCTCTACTAGATCCGAGCACAAAAAATATGGCATCTAACGAGCTTGAATTGCTTTTCAGAAAAATACTCGGTGCGATTGCCTTAGGAGGAGTAATACCTTTAGCTTTAGTTCAGATAGCTAATTTAATGCTAGATTATCGAAATCTGATTAGAAAGATAGAGGACCCAGCCCAGTATGCCTCAACCGTTAAAAGCTGCCATTTAATGCTGGAGTCTGCCATCACTCAAGGACCATTTAAATATCTAAAAGAACCTTTACCTAAAACCTTGGCCCCTGAGGATGCAAAGCAACTCAATGCCATAAAAATGGATCTTCAGCTTGGTCTGTTATATGATGCCATAACATGTGTAAACATTAACCTTGCCTTTCACTGGCAGAAAAAATTAAAATCGTCATACGACGCAATCATTGCCAATAAAGAATCTGTGGATCGATACCTCGATGCCACCACAGTTTTAGCCAACTATTTGTTTGGCCAAGATCCCTCACACTGTAGAGAGGCCTTTCACACATACGAACAGCTTTTCCTGAAGGCGTGCGAGCATCAAAACTCAACATTAGCCTTGAGCTGCCTGAGTGCGATTGAAGTGCAGAGTTATATCTTTTCTAACACACCGATCCTCATCGACCTCATTATGGAGGCTTTCCGAAGAAACAGGCAAATGCCCAACCCTATTATCATGGCTAATTCCACATCCATCATGTTGTTGATCGGAAAGACAAATTCACTACTCCGGACTGCACCTTACTCTCATCTAAATCAATATGGGCTCCCGAAACTGCTGAAATACCTAAATCACATCTTGATACCTCACAGCTATAATATTGAAAATCTCCAAAAACAAATCAAAACTCCCGCCTATCTGAAAAAAATTAAAGATCTTTGCTTCGAAGGATTCCAGCTAGCTTACAAATGCCTTCACAAACTTGAAAAACTACCCAAAGCTCCGCTTTTAGAAACCCTGTATGCTATGCGGGATCAAGTCACGAACCTACCAAGAACGTTGTGTACATATTTTCCTCCTGAAGAAATAGCTGTATTGGAAAAAGCCTGCCTAGCACTCGTAACCCCTTGGGATCTCAAGTTAGTTGAGCTTTCTTTGCAAAGTAGGCTGAAGACGATAAAAGCTCGCGAAGATAAGCGCAGAAAACACTAGCGCCCTATTTAGAAGGG